>NZ_JAODJG010000032.1:0-28534 GCF_028156745.1 Streptococcus gwangjuensis | reverse complement strand
GGAACTCAAAACTATCTTCGTGATGGTAAAATCCAAGTCAGCCAAGACGGTAAAACTTGGACGGATGTTGTGACAGTGGGAGATGGTGTAGTCAATAGTACACACGATGATTCATTGACAGATGGTTGGACACATGATTCTAAGATGCCAGGAAATCGTTACATCGAGGGTGAATTGACGACACCAGTCAAAGCCAACTATCTTCGTGTCCTCTATACAGCTGACTATGATGCTCGTTTTGTAGGATTTACAGAATTGGTGATCAATGATGGCGAATTTGTCAAACCAATCAATGATCCAACTGTAGAAGGAAACGGTGGCGAAAGCCGAGGTAACTTCTATACTAATCTCGTAGATGGAAAAGTTTTGACTAGCTACAAAGCAGAACAAGATAAGGGAGAAATGATTTACCACTTATCAGAACCAACCAATGCCAACCATCTACGCCTTGTTTCAAGCCTTCCTGAAGGAGCGAAAGCACGAGTTCAAGCGAGAACACTTAAGGATGGACAAGAAAGTTGGACAGATCTTGGTGCCATTACATCTAGTCTCCAAACCTTTGCTATCCGAAATGGTGGTTCTCTTCTAGATGTTAAACTGGTCTGGGAAGGTGGCAAGGCTGAGTTTTATGAATTGGCGAGCTTCTATCAAGAATTGACAGAAGAACCTGTTCAATCAAGCAAGGGTGAAGAACCAGCACCAGTGCTTGAGGTACCTGAATTTACAGGTGGTGTAAATGCAGTTGAAGCTTTGGTACATGAGCTACCAGCCTACACAGGTCCATTATCAACCGTAGGTGACCAAGCTGCACCGACAGTAGAGAAACCAGAGTTTCAGGGTGGTGTGAATGCAGTTGAAGCTTTGGTACATGAGCTACCAGCTTATACAGGCCCATTGTCAACCGTAGGTGACCAAGCCGCTCCAACAGTAGAGAAACCAGAGTTCAAGGGTGGAGTCAACTCAGTTATGGCCTTGAAACACGAACTACCAGAGTACACAGGTCCATTGTCAAGCGTGGGCGATCAAACTGCACCGACGGTAGAGAAACCAGAGTTCAAGGGTGGAGTCAACTCAGTTATGGCCTTGAAACATGAGCTACCAGCCTACACAGGTCCATTATCAACCGTAGGTGACCAACCAGCTCCGACAGTAGAAAAACCAGAATTTAAGCTAAGTTCGTTAGAAAAATCTCAGACTCCAGAAGCACCAGTTCAAGTTGCTAAGGAAGACAAGAGATTGCCAGAGACTGGTGAAAAACAGTCAGAAACAGCTATTTTCTTGGCAAGCGTTGGACTAGCCTTATCTGCTATCTTTGTAGCAAAAAGTAAAAAAGATTAGTTGTGTATGACAATTAAACTCTCTCTTAACAGTATTCTAAACCAGTAGAGTGTATAGAACAAAAAAACCTGAGAAGTACAATTGACCTTCTCAGGTTTTTATTATCTAATTATTGATTGAGCAAAGAACAGATTGAAAAACCACCCAATTTTTGGGTGGTTAGTAATTTATTGTTGCGCTGGTTGAGGATTTTGGTTAGGCTGCCCTTGATTGGTACTTGGTTGTTGTGTCGCCGTATTCTCATTGGTTCCAGCATTGGGAGTAACTGTATTTGAATTTGGATTTGTGTTTGGTGTCGTTACACTTGACTGAGAGGTTGAAGTCTCTGGAGTCTGGTTCGCAGGAGCAGGTGTAGAACTTTGTTGAGTAGCAGGAGCAGTCCATGTAGGACGAGCTCCATTCTTAAAGACATATTCTCCACTCCTATATAAGCCCTCAGGCATAGTCCAATCTCCTGGGTGGTCATCTTCTGATAGGTAAGTCATCATTGAACGATAGACTGAAGAAGCAACTGTGAACCCACTGCCGATGACTGGAGTAAGACGATTTGAGTAACCTGTCCATACGGCCATCGAATATTTACGAGTATAGCCGACAAACATTTCATCCGGTGCAACAAGTTGACTTGATTTAATATGATTTTCGATTTCTTCATCTGAATAGTTAGAGGTACCTGTCTTACCAGCCTGAGGAAGCCATGAAATATAGGCGTTAAAACCAGTTCCAGAGGTCAAGACTGTTTTCATCATTTCTGTCATCATGTAAGCAGTGGTCTCTTTCATAGCTCGGGTACCAGGGTCAGAAAATTCTTTTTCGCTACCATCACTAAAGACAACTTTATTAATGTACATCGGTTTGTGATAGATACCACCATTGGCAAATGCAGCATAAGCAACAGCCATTTTTTCGCTACTTGCGCCGTATTGCTTATTAGATTCAGTTGTGTTACTTGATATGGCGTTAGAATAATGCATATCTGGATAGTCAATTCCTAAACCATTTAAGAAGGTTTTTGCACGGTTTAATCCAACTTTGTTGAGTGTTTCTACAGCAGGAACATTGCGAGATTGCTGTAGTGCATATTGCAGGGTGATATTACCGAAGTATCCTCTATCCCAGTTGTAGACAGGGGTATTTGTTCCAGGATAATTATACGGGATATCGCGTACAATGGTAGCAGTTGAGTCATAGATATCGAATTCCAAAGCAGGAGCATAATCAGTGATGGGTTTCATTGTTGATCCCCAGTCACGATTGGTTTCCACAGCCTGGTTGGTGCCGAATGAAACATTACTTGCTTGATGACGAGCACCAAGTTGTGCAATAACGTTACCATTAGATACATCTACAATAGTCGAAGCTACTTGCATGTCATCATCAGGATAAGTGACATATTGGTCGGTGTTATAAACATCCCAGAGTCGTTGTTGGATATCTTTGTCCACATTTGTATAGACATCCATACCTGTAGTAAGAAGGTTGTAACCAGTTTCTTGTTCAACTTGGTCGATTACTTCTTTAAGGTAGTTGTCCATGTATGCAGGATAACTGTTACCGGATTTCAGGCTTTGTAGACCATCGGTAACAGGGGTATTAATAGCTTTTTCATACTCTTCTGCGCTGATGTATTTCTGCCCCTTCATTTCTGAAAGTACCAAGTTTCGACGCTCTAGAGCAGCTTCTGGATGAGAATAAGGATCATATTGATTTGGTGCTTGAGGCATTCCGGCTAGGAGTGCTAACTGTGGTAAGCTTAAATCCTTCAAGTCTTTTCCATAGTAATTTTGGGCTGCAGTTTGCATTCCATAGTTACCGTTAGACATGTAGACTTTGTTGATGTAGTAGGTCAGGATTTCTTGCTTGGTTGCTTTTTGCTCTAGTTGAACGGCTAGCCAAGCTTCTTGAGCTTTACGTGACAAAGTTTGATCGGCAGTTGAAGTAGAAAAATAAGTTAATTTGATCAATTGTTGAGTCAAGGTTGAGGCTCCCTGGAGGCCTCCTCCGCCTTGGAGGTTTCTCAATGCCGCACCCATGATACGAATGGTATCCACACCTCTATGATCAAAGAAACGGTGGTCTTCGATAGACACGATGGCCTTGACTAAGTCAGTAGGAATTTCATTTGCTTGAGCATTTACGCGACGTTCAGATCCAAGGTCAGCAATCAGTTCGTTTTTGTTGTCATAAATCTTGCTAGAGGTTGTCGCAACTAATTTACTTTCAGATAAGGCTGGAGCCTTGCTAACAAAGTAGAGGAAGATACCTCCACCCAATAGAAATAATGCGATAAATAATGTAAGGAACGTAATTCCGATATACTTTAAGAATCGCAGAATAGTTTGTTTGTTCATCTTGTTTTACCACCTAGTAAATGTTCTTTGATAATGTCGAGATAGGGAATTTGAGGGAAAGCCCCTTGCTTTACTAAATATCCGTATTCTTGAATATATCCAAGTGGCATTGATTTTTGCCCCTTATCTTGATGATAAAAGCGAATCAAATCAAATGCCGGCAACAAATAAGTTTCCTGTTGAGAAGAAAAATGAAGCAGTACGAAGCAAATACCCTGCTGTTCTAGAACTTGTTCCATATGTTGAATCTGGTGAAGATGGAAGTTCTTCATTGGAATAGCATTCTTTTGTCGTGTTTCCTTGGCTTCAAAGTCAATGTAATGTCCTCTATATACGCCAGAGTAATCTGTTGTGGAAGCTTGTCTAAAGTAGGCTTCTACAATTTTGGCTCTACTACGTTGAGGATAGTCTACTCGAACAATCTGAACAGGCGTTGGTTTTTTATGGATAACTGCCATGCCATGCGTCAGATAGTAGTCGTTTGTAGCGTTAATCATCTTTTCAAAAGTCATTCCTCGATTTGCGAAATTTTTTGGTTGAGAAATGGATGTTTGGCTTTTTTTTGATGAAATTTTATGAGGATAGTTGACCATATTTCTCCTTATTGGTACAATAACATCACTCTATTATACCATAAAAATAGAAAGAAAGGTGTAAAAATGACTACAGCTTTAATTATGGGATATTCTAATTTTGACTTGGGTTTGTTTAATGAAAAAGATATCAGGTTAAAAATTATAAAGAAAGCTATTCGCCGTGATTTAGAAAGTTTAGCAGAAGAAGGGATTAAATGGCTGGTCTTTACAGGGAACTTGGGATTTGAATCTTGGGTGCTTGATGTCGCAAATGAAATGAAAGAAGAATATGATTTCAACCTAGCGACCATTTTTGATTTTGAAACACACGGGGAAAATTGGAATGAAGCGAATCAGCTTAAACTGAGCCAATTTAAGCAGGTCGATTTTGTCAAATATGCCTATCCTAAATATGAACATATGGGTCAACTACGAGACTACCAACGATTTTTGCTGGAAAATACTGACTTAGCTTATTTTTTCTATGACCCAGAAAATGAGACCAAATTAAAATTTATGGACACTTTGATGAAAAATCAGGAAGGTTATCGCATAAAAAGGTTAACGTTTGAAGACTTAAATGAGCTAGCAGAAAATTTTTCTGAAAAGTAAGGCTTTGACCTTGATTTTTGTTTGCCTTTTTTTATATAATAATACTATTAGAAACCGAGAATGGAGAGAGAGATGGCAAGTATTATTTTTTCAGCAAAAGATATTTTTGAGCAAGAGTTTGGACGTGAAGTCCGTGGATATAGTAAGGTTGAAGTTGATGAATTTTTGGACGATGTCATCAAGGACTATGAAACTTATGCTGCCTTAGTCAAGTCTCTCCGTCAAGAAATTGCAGAGTTGAAGGAAGAATTGTCTCGCAAACCTGAATCTGCACCGGTTCAAGCAGAACCACTTGAAATGACGGCTACAACTTCTATGACGAATTTTGATATTTTGAAACGACTAAATCGTCTTGAGAAAGAAGTATTTGGTAAACAAATTTTGGATAACTCTGATTTATAAGAGCTTATTTGAAAAGTGCAATTTTTGGATAATCGCGTGAGGAGAATTTCTTTTCATGAGGAAAGTCCATGCTAGCACAGGCTGAGATGCCTGTAGTGTTTGTGCTAGGCGAAACCATAAGCCTAGGGACGAGAAATCGTTACGGCAGTTGAAATGGCTAAGTCCTCGGATAGGCCAGAGTAGACTTGAAAGTGCCACAGTGACGGAGTCTTTCTGGAAACGGAGAGAGTGGAACGCGGTAAACCCCTCAAGCTAGCAACCCAAATTTCGGTCGGGGCATGGAGTACGCGGAAACGAACGTAGTACTCTGACTGCTATCAGCTCTAGGCTGTTAGTGGTAGACAGATGATTATCGAAGGAAGTGGTCCTAGTCACTTCTGGAACAAAACATGGCTTATAGAAAATTGCATATAGGTTGGGGCTGAGAAATTTTCTCAACCTCATTTTTTAAAGTGGACATATAGAAAGGTCTTATAAGACTGAAAATGAAAAAAGAATTTAATTTAATCGCGACTGCGGCAGCTGGTCTTGAAGCTGTTGTGGGACGAGAAGTGCGAGAGTTGGGCTACGATTGTCAGGTTGAAAATGGGCGTGTTCGTTTTCAAGGAGACGCGAGAGCCATCATCGAAACCAACCTCTGGCTTCGGGCAGCAGACCGTATCAAGATTATCGTAGGAACGTTCCCAGCTAAGACTTTTGAGGAGCTCTTTCAAGGAGTTTTCGCTCTAGATTGGGAAAATTATTTACCACTTGGGGCTCGTTTCCCGATTTCGAAAGCTAAATGTGTGAAGTCTAAACTACACAATGAACCCAGTGTTCAGGCTATTTCAAAGAAGGCCGTTGTTAAGAAGTTGCAAAAACATTATGCCCGTCCAGAAGGTATTCCCTTGATGGAGACTGGTCCTGAGTTTAAGATTGAAGTTTCTATTCTGAAAGACGTAGCAACTGTCATGATTGATACGACCGGGTCTAGCCTCTTTAAACGTGGCTATCGTACTGAAAAAGGTGGTGCTCCTATCAAGGAAAATATGGCAGCAGCCATTTTGCAACTCTCTAACTGGTATCCAGACAAGCCCTTGATTGATCCGACCTGTGGTTCGGGGACTTTCTGTATCGAGGCAGTTATGATTGCTAGAAAGATGGCGCCTGGTCTTCGTCGCTCCTTTGCCTTTGAGGAATGGAACTGGATTAGCGATCGCTTGATTCAAGAAGTTCGCACAGAAGCAGCCAAAAAAGTAGATCGTGAGCTTGAGCTAGATATCATGGGCTGTGATATCGATGCACGTATGGTGGAAATTGCTAAGGCCAATGCTCAAGCAGCAGGTGTTGCAGGAGATATTACCTTTAAGCAGATGCGCGTGCAGGATTTGCGTTCCGATAAAATCAATGGAGTGATTATCTCTAACCCACCTTATGGGGAACGCTTGTCAGATGATGCAGGAGTTACCAAACTCTATGCTGAGATGGGGCAAGTATTTGCACCGCTGAAAACGTGGAGCAAATTTATCCTAACTAGTGATGAAGCCTTTGAGACCAAGTACGGCAGTCAGGCGGACAAGAAGCGCAAGTTGTACAATGGAACTTTAAAAGTTGATTTGTATCAATATTTCGGTCAGCGTGTGAAACGTCAGGAAGTAAAGTAGGAAGGAAAACTCATGAGTAAGAAAAGACATGATCGTCATATAACAGAACATCAAGAAGCGCAATTTGATTTTGATGATGCCAAAGAGCTAACGGTTGGAGAAGCCATGCTAAAAAATGAAGAGGTGGAAGCAGGTGTATTGCCTGGAGATTCTATCTTGGACAAGTATGTGAAACAACACAAAGATGAAATTGAGGCGGATAAGTTTGAAACGCGTCAGTTTAGCAAGGATGATTTAGTTGAAAAAGAAGAGGTAGAAGAGGTAGAAGAGGTAGAGGAGACTCAGACTCTAGATAATTTACTTCAAGAGCTTCGTGAGGGAACAGGAGTAGATTCTCCAGCTCCAGAAGATGAGTTGAGTCAGTTTGATGATTTAGAATTAACACGAGTTTCAGAAGCACCTCTTGTAGAAGAATTTGAGACTGAAGATATTCCGACACTTTCTCGAGTGACAGATAGTGAAGATGGGAATAGTAAGAAGAAATGGGTGCTTTATGGCATTCTAACAGCCTTAGTGGTTCTTATCCTTGGAACTGGTTATTATGTTTATCGTCAAGTGGCTCGTTCGACCAAGGAAATCCAGACTTCTCAATCAACTACAAACACGCAGTCAGATGTGGAAGAATTCAATAATTTATATGATGCCTTCTATACAGATAGTAACAAAACGGCTTTGAAGAATAGCCATTTTGATAAACTGAGTCAACTTAAAACCTTGCTTGATAAGCTAGAAGGTAGTCGTGAATATACGCTTGCAAAATCTAAGTATGATAGTCTAGCAACTCAAATCAAGGCCATTCAAGATGTCAATGCTCAATTTGATAAGCCAGCTATTGTAGATGGAGTTTTGGATACTAACGCTAAAGCTAAATCAGATGCTAAATTTACAGATATTAAAACTGGAAATACGGAGATTGATAAAGTGCTAGATAAGGCTATCAGTCTAGGTAAGAGTCAACAAACAGCTCCTTCAAGTTCAAGTTCAAGCTCAAGTCAAGAAAGTTCAAGTTCATCAACAGAGAGGGCTACAGACAACACAAGTCCATCTTCAAGCGTCTCATCAAATAATTCAGTTTCTGCACGTGATGATAGCCATGGCGGTTTATCAAGTTCTGGAGTTGACCTCCAGAGAGCTTCGAGTCGTGTGCCGTTCAATCAATCAGCTGTTGATGATAGCAATAACTCTGCTTGGGATTTCGCGGATGGTGTCTTGGAAAAAATCCTAGCGACTTCACGCTCACGTGGTTATATCACTGGTAACCAATATATCCTTGAACGTGTCAATATCGTTAATGGTAATGGTTATTACAACCTCTATAAGCCAGATGGAACCTATCTCTTTACCCTTAACTGTAAGACAGGATACTTTGTTGGAAATGGTTCTGGACATGCGGATGACTTGGACTACTAAGCAGTCGTTACAAAATTCTTTCTTTTCAAAAGTAAAAATGATAAAATAAAACAAATTAAACAAGAGGAGTGTCAAATGACAAAAGCTAACTTTGGTGTTGTTGGTATGGCCGTAATGGGTCGTAACCTTGCCCTTAATATTGAATCTCGTGGTTACACAGTTGCTATTTACAACCGTAGTAAAGAAAAAACTGAAGATGTAATTGCTTGCCATCCTGAAAAGAACTTTGTACCAAGCTATGACGTTGAAAGTTTTGTAAACTCAATCGAAAAACCTCGTCGTATCATGCTCATGGTTCAAGCTGGACCTGGTACAGATGCTACAATTCAAGCCCTTCTTCCGCACCTTGACAAGGGTGATATCTTGATCGACGGAGGAAACACTTTCTACAAAGATACAATCCGTCGTAATGAAGAATTGGCAAACTCAGGTATCAACTTTATCGGTACTGGGGTTTCTGGTGGTGAAAAAGGTGCCCTTGAAGGTCCTTCTATCATGCCTGGTGGACAAAAAGAGGCCTACGAATTGGTTGCAGATGTTCTTGAAGAAATCTCAGCTAAAGCTCCAGAAGATGGCAAACCATGTGTGACTTACATCGGTCCTGATGGAGCTGGTCACTACGTGAAGATGGTCCACAACGGTATCGAGTACGGTGATATGCAATTGATCGCAGAAAGCTATGACTTGATGCAACACTTGCTAGGCCTTTCTGCAGAAGATATGGCTGAAATCTTTACTGAGTGGAACAAGGGTGAATTGGACAGCTACTTGATTGAAATCACAGCTGATATCTTGAGCCGTAGAGACGATGAAGGTCAAGATGGACCAATCGTAGACTACATCCTTGATGCTGCAGGTAACAAGGGAACTGGTAAATGGACTAGTCAATCATCACTTGACCTTGGTGTGCCATTGTCACTCATCACTGAGTCAGTATTTGCACGTTACATTTCAACTTACAAAGAAGAACGTGTGCATGCTAGCAAGGTTCTTCCAAAACCAGCTGCCTTCAAATTTGAAGGAGACAAGGCTGAGTTGATTGAAAAAATCCGTCAAGCCCTTTACTTCTCAAAAATCATTTCATACGCACAAGGTTTTGCTCAATTGCGTGTAGCTTCTAAAGAAAACAACTGGAATTTGCCATTTGCAGATATCGCATCTATCTGGCGTGATGGCTGTATCATCCGTTCTCGTTTCTTGCAAAAGATTACAGATGCTTACAACCGTGATGCAGACCTTGCTAACCTTCTTTTGGATGAATACTTCTTGGACGTTACTGCTAAGTATCAACAAGCAGTGCGTGATATCGTAGCTCTTGCGGTTCAAGCTGGTGTGCCAGTGCCAACTTTCTCAGCAGCTATTACTTACTTTGATAGCTACCGTTCAGCTGACCTTCCAGCTAACTTGATCCAAGCGCAACGTGACTACTTTGGTGCCCACACTTACCAACGTAAAGACAAAGAAGGAACATTCCACTACTCTTGGTATGACGAAAAATAAGTAGGTCTGCCATGGGGAAACGGATTTTATTACTTGAGAAAGAAAGAAATCTAGCTCATTTTTTAAGTTTGGAACTCCAAAAAGAGCAATACCGAGTTGATCAGGTTGAGGAGGGGCAAAAAGCCCTCTCCATGGCTCTTCAGACAGACTATGACTTGATTTTATTGAATGCTCAACTGGGGGATATGACAGCCCAGGATTTTGCAGATAAGCTGAGTCGGACTAAGCCAGCCTCAGTGATTATGGTCTTGGACCATCGCGAAGAATTGCAAGATCAGATTGAGACAATCCAACTCTTTGCCGTTTCTTACATCTATAAGCCGGTTATTATTGACAATTTGGTGGCTCGTATTTCAGCGATTTTCCGAGGTAGGGACTTCATCGACCAACACTGTAGTCAGATGAAGGTTCCAACGTCTTACCGCAATCTGCGTATGGATGTAGAACATCATACCGTTTATCGTGGCGAGGAGATGATTGCTTTGACTCGTCGTGAGTATGATCTCTTGGCTACTCTTATGGGAAGCAAGAAAGTTCTGACTCGTGAGCAGTTGTTGGAAAGTGTCTGGAAGTATGAAAGTGCGACCGAAACAAATATCGTGGATGTCTATATCCGTTATCTACGTAGCAAGCTTGATGTAAAAGGTCAAAAAAGCTACATTAAAACCGTTCGTGGTGTTGGTTACACCATGCAAGAATAGAAAAGCAGTTGCAGTTTTGTAACTGCTTTTTTTTGAGGAGTTTTCTATATATTGACATGCAGTTTGGTCTTTGCTATAATCAGTCATGGAGGATACGTCTAATGAAAACAGTAAAAAAATTGATGCAAATTGCATTAGCAATCTTTTTCTTTGGTCTGCTAGCAACAAGTGCAGTATTGGCGGATGATGCTGATTCAGAAGGTTGGAAATTTGTCCAAGAAAATGGTAGAACCTACTACAAGAAGGGGGAACTCAAAGAAACCTACTGGCGAGTGATTGATGGTAAGACCTATTATTTTGATTACAATGGTGAAATGGTTGTTGGTTGGCAATACATTCCAATGCCAGTTAAAGGATATACAATTGGTCCTTACCCTAATGGCATAAGATTAGAAGGTTCCCCAATGCCAGAATGGTATTACTTTGACAAAAATGGAGTGCTACAAGAGTTTGTTGGTTGGAAACAATTAGAGCTAAAAGATTCCTTAACCGTTGGGAAAAAACATGGTGAAGGCTGGGAAGGTCCCGAAGTTCTTAAATTAGCATACTACTACTTTGATCAAGATCATTCTTTAAAGACAGGTTGGCTTTATGATCAATCTAACTGGTATTACCTAGCAAAAACAGGAAATTCTGGGAATAAGAATCTTGGTGGTGAGAAACGTTCTGGTTGGATTCAAGATGCTTCCACTTGGTACTATCTAGATTCAGAAACTGGTATCATGCAAACTGGTTGGAAGCAAATTGGCAATAAGTGGTACTACCTCCGTTCATCAGGAGCTATGACAACTGGCTGGTATCAGGAAGGCTCAACTTGGTACTATTTAGATGCTGAAAATGGCGATATGAAAACAGGCTGGCAATATCTTGGTAACAAGTGGTACTATCTCCGTTCATCAGGAGCTATGGCAACTGGTTGGGTGAAAGATGGTTCAACTTGGTACTATCTAAATGCAAGTAATGGAGATATGAAGACAGGTTGGACAAAAGTAAATGGAAACTGGTATTATCTCAATTCAAATGGAGCAATGGTTACAGGTAGCCAAACTATCGATGGTAAAGTTTATAATTTCGCCTCATCTGGTGAGTGGATTTAATATTGGAGGGTATATACATGAAACTTTTGAAAAAAATGATGCAAGTTGGATTAGCAGCAATATTCTTTGGTTTTCTAGCTACAAATATAGTATTTGCAGATGATTCTGAAGGATGGCATTTTGTACAAGAAAACGGAAGAACCTACTACAAGAAGGGTGACATCAAAGAAACCTACTGGCGAGTGATTGATGGTAAGTACTATTATTTTGATCCTTTATCTGGAGAGATGGTTGTCGGCTGGCAATATATACCTGCTCCACACGAAGGGGTTACGATTGGTTCTTCTCTAAGGCAAGATATTGCTTTTAGACCAGATTGGTTTTACTTTGGTCAAGATGGGGTACTACAAGATTTTGTTGGTAAGCAAGTTTTAGAAGCAAAAACTGCTACAAATACCAACAAACATCATGGGGAACAATATGATAGTCCAGCAGAGAAAAGAGTCTATTATTTTAAAGATCAACGTAGTTATCACACCTTAAAAACTGGTTGGGTTTATGATGAGGGGCACTGGTATTATTTACTGAAGGATGGTGGCTTCGATGCTGGTATCGACAGTTTAACGGTTGGGGAGCTAGCACGTGGTTGGATCAAGGATTATCCTCTAACCTATGATGAAGAGAAGCTTAAAGCGGCTCCATGGTATTACCTAGATCCAGCAACTGGCATTATGCGAACAGGATGGCAATATCTAGGTAATAACTGGTACTACCTCCGTTCATCAGGAGCAATGGCGACTGGTTGGTATCAAGAAGGTTCGACTTGGTATTATTTAGATGAGCCAAATGGCGATATGAAAACTGGTTGGCAAAACCTTGGTAACAAGTGGTACTATCTCCGTTCATCAGGAGCAATGGCGACTGGTTGGTATCAAGAAGGTTCAACTTGGTACTACCTAAATGCAGGTAATGGAGATATGAAGACAGGTTGGTTCCAGGTCAATGGCAAATGGTACTATGCTTATAGCTCAGGTGCTTTAGCAGTGAATACGACCGTAGATGGCTATTCTGTCAATTATAATGGCGAATGGGTTCAATAATGAAAGAGGCGATTGTGAAGGAAACAATCGCTTTTTTTGTGAAAATATAATAAAATAGATAGGAGAGAATAAATACTTGTAGGAAAAAATGAGACGGCTTTTTCGTCTAGTAAAAGGATAACATGACAAAAAAGGTTGGTGTCGGTCAGGCACATAGTAAGATAATTTTAATAGGGGAGCATGCAGTCGTTTACGGTTATCCTGCCATTTCCCTGCCTCTTTTGGAGGTGGAGGTGACTTGTAAGGTAGTTCCTGCAGCGAGTCCTTGGCGTCTTTATGAGGAGGATACCTTGTCCATGGCGGTGTATGCTTCGCTGGAGTATTTAGATATCAAAGAGGCTTGCATTCGCTGTGAGATTGACTCGGCTATCCCTGAAAAACGGGGAATGGGTTCGTCGGCTGCTATCAGCATAGCGGCTATTCGTGCGGTATTTGACTACTATCAGGCAGAACTGCCTCATGATGTACTAGAAATCTTGGTCAATCGGGCGGAGATGATTGCTCATATGAATCCAAGTGGTTTGGATGCCAAGACCTGTCTCAGTGACCAGCCTATTCGCTTTATTAAGAACGTAGGATTTACAGAGCTTGAGATGAATCTATCTGCCTATTTGGTCATTGCAGATACGGGCGTCTATGGTCACACTCGTGAAGCCATTCAAGTGGTTCAAAACAAGGGCAAGGATGCCCTGCCGTTTTTGCATGCCCTGGGAGAATTGACCCAGCAAGCAGAAGAAGCGATTTCACGAAAAGATGCTGAAGGACTGGGACAAATCCTTAGTCAAGCGCATTTACATCTAAAAGAAATTGGTGTTAGTAGCCCTGAGGCGGATTCTCTAGTTGAAACGGCTCTTAGCCATGGTGCTCTGGGTGCCAAGATGAGCGGTGGTGGGCTAGGAGGCTGTATCATAGCCTTGGCAACCAATTTGACTCAAGCTCAAGAACTAGCAGAAAGATTAGAAGAGAAAGGAGCTGTTCAGACATGGATAGAGAGCCTGTAACAATACGTTCTTACGCAAATATTGCTATTATCAAATATTGGGGAAAGAAAAAAGAAAAAGAGATGGTGCCTGCTACTAGCAGCATCTCTCTGACTTTGGAAAACATGTACACAGAGACGGCCCTGTCGCCTCTACCGACGGATGCGACTGCTGATGTCTTTTACATCAATGGTCAGCTACAGAGTGAGGCGGAGCATGTCAAGATGAGCAAGATTATTGACCGTTACCGTCCAGCTGGTGAGGGCTTTGTTCGAATTGATACTCAAAATAATATGCCTACGGCAGCGGGCTTGTCATCAAGTTCTAGTGGTTTGTCTGCCTTGGTCAAGGCTTGTAATGCTTATTTCAAGCTTGGATTGACTCGGAGCCAGTTGGCACAGGAGGCTAAGTTTGCCTCAGGCTCTTCCTCTCGGAGTTTTTATGGACCACTAGGTGCTTGGGATAAGGATAGCGGAGAAATTTACCCTGTAGAGACAGACTTGAAACTAGCTATGATTATGTTGGTACTAGAGGACAAGAAAAAACCAATCTCTAGTCGTGATGGGATGAAACTTTGTGTGGAGACATCGACGACCTTTGATGACTGGGTCCGTCAGTCTGAGAAAGACTATCAGGATATGCTGATTTATCTCAAGGAAAATGACTTTGCCAAGGTTGGGGAATTAACGGAGAAAAATGCCCTGGCTATGCACGCTACGACCAAAACAGCATCACCAGCCTTTTCTTATATGACCGATGCAAGCTATGAAGCCATGGACTTTGTCCGCCAGCTTCGTGAGCAAGGAGAAGCTTGCTACTTTACCATGGATGCTGGTCCCAATGTCAAGGTTCTCTGTCAGGAGAAAGACTTGGAGCATTTATCAGAAATCTTCGGTCAACGTTATCGCTTGATTGTGTCAAAAACAAAGGATTTGAGCCAAGATGATTGCTGTTAAAACTTGCGGAAAACTCTATTGGGCAGGCGAATATGCTATTTTAGAGCCAGGGCAGTTGGCCTTGATAAAGGCCATTCCCATCTATATGAAGGGCGAGATTGCTTTTTCTGACAGCTACCGTATCTATTCGGATATGTTTGATTTCGCAATAGATTTGACACCAAATCCTGACTATAGCTTGATTCAAGAAACAATTGCTTTAGTGCAAGATTTCCTCGTTCATCGTGGGCAGACCTTGCGACCTTTTTCTTTGGAAATCCGAGGAAAAATGGAAAGAGAAGGGAAAAAGTTTGGTCTGGGTTCTAGCGGTAGCGTCGTTGTCTTGGTTATCAAGGCTCTGCTGGCTTTGTATGATGTTTCAGTGAATCAGGATCTCTTGTTCAAACTGGCCAGTGCTGTCTTGCTCAAGCGCGGAGACAATGGTTCTATGGGGGACATTGCCTGTATTGTGGCAGAGGAATTGGTTCTTTACCAGTCATTTGATCGCCAGAAGGTGGCTGCTTGGTTGGAAGAAGAAAATTTGTTGACAGTTTTAGAGCGTGATTGGGGCTTTTCAATTTCGCAAGTGAAACCTCCCCTAAAATGTGATTTCCTAGTGGGATGGACCAAGGAAGTGGCTGTATCTAGTGATATGGTTCAACAAATCAAGCAAAATATCAATCAGAATTTTTTAAATTCCTCAAAAGAAACGGTGGCTGCTTTGGTAGAAGCCTTGGAGCAGGGGAAAGTAGAAAAAAGCATCGAGCAAGTAGAAGCAGCCAGCAAGCTTTTAGAAGGCTTGAGCGCAGATATTTACACGCCTTCGCTTAGACAGCTGAAAGAGGCCAGTCAAGATTTGCAGGCTGTTGCTAAGAGTAGCGGTGCTGGTGGTGGGGACTGTGGTATTGCCTTGAGTTTTGATGAGCAATCAACTGAAACCCTAAAGAACCGTTGGGCCGATCTGGGGATTGAGCTCTTATACCAAGAAAGGATAGGCCATGACGACAAATCGTAAGGATGAGCACATCCGCTATGCCCTTGAGCAGAAAAGTTCCTATAATAGCTTTGATGAGGTGGAGTTGATTCATTCTTCCTTGCCTTTTTACGACCTGGATGAAATCGATCTGTCGACAGAGTTTGCTGGTCGAAAGTGGGACTTTCCTTTTTATATCAATGCCATGACGGGTGGAAGTGATAAGGGGAGAGAAATCAATCAAAATCTGGCTCAAGTAGCGGAAGCCTGTGGAATTTTATTTGTAACGGGTTCTTATAGCGCAGCCCTCAAAGATCCATCAGATGCCTCTTTTTCTGTCAAGGCTAGTCATCCAAATCTCCTTCTTGGAACCAATATTGGATTGGACAAGCCTGTCGAGTTAGGACTTCAGACTGTGACGGAGATGAATCCTGTTCTCTTGCAAGTGCATGTCAATGTTATGCAGGAATTGCTCATGCCTGAGGGAGAACGAAAGTTCAGAAGCTGGCAATCGCATCTGGCAGACTATAGCAAGCAAATCCCCGTTCCTATTGTCCTCAAGGAAGTGGGCTTTGGAATGGATGTGAAGACCATCGAGAGAGCCTATGAATTGGGCGTTCGAACCTTTGACCTGTCAGGTCGTGGTGGCACCAGCTTTGCCTATATTGAAAACCGCCGCAGTGGCCAACGTGATTACCTCAATCAATGGGGACAGTCTACTATGCAAGCCCTTCTCAATGCTCAAGAATGGAAAGACAAGGTCGAACTCTTGGTCAGTGGAGGCGTTCGGAATCCGCTGGATATGATTAAGTGCTTGGTCTTTGGTGCCAAGGCAGTCGGTCTTTCTCGAACTATGTTAGAGTTAGTAGAAAACCACTCGATTGAAGAGGTCATTGCTATTGTTCAGGGTTGGAAAGATGATTTACGACTCATCATGTGTGCCCTTAATTGTGCCACCATAGCAGATCTGCAAAAAGTAGACTATCTTCTTTATGGAAAATTAAAAGAAGCAAATGATCAGATGAAAAAGGCGTAACCACCGCCTTTTTTCCATCTTCAGACCGAGGTGACTTTTTTGAATTGTGATAAAATAGAAGGGAGAGGATGAACCTATGAGAAAATTTAAAATCTTTTTATTTATCGAAGCCTGTCTTCTGACAGGAGCTCTGATTTTGATGGTATCAGAGCATTTTTCGCGTTTTCTGCTGATTTTATTCCTCTTTTTGCTTTTGATTCGCTATTACACTGGTAAAGAAGGCAATAATCTTCTCTTAGTAGTGGCAACCATTCTCTTCTTTTTCATCGTCATGCTCAATCCTTTTGTGATATTAGCTATTTTTGTTGCGGTCATCTATAGCCTCTTTCTTCTTTATCCGATGATGAACCAGGAAAAAGAGCAGACCAATTTGGTTTTTGAAGAGGTGGTAACGGTTAAGAAGGAGAAAAATCGTTGGTTTGGAAATCTCCATCATTTTTCAAGCTACCAGACTTGCCAGTTTGATGATATCAATCTTTTTCGTCTCATGGGCAAGGACACTATTCATCTGGAGAGGGTCATCTTAACCAATCACGACAATGTCATTATCCTCAGAAAGATGGTAGGAACAACTAAAATCATTGTGCCCGTAGATGTAGAAGTTAGTCTCAGCGTTAACTGTCTCTATGGTGATTTGACTTTTTTCAACCAGCCCAAGCGTGCCCTCCGCAATGAACACTATCATCAAGAAACAAAAGACTATCTCAAGAGTAACAAGAGTGTCAAGATTTTCTTGACTACTATGATTGGGGATGTGGAGGTGATCAGAGGATGAAAAAACAAGCCTATGTAATCATTGCTCTCACCTCCTTATTATTTGTCTTGTTTTTCTCCCACAGCTTGATGGAAATCCTTGACTTTGACTGGTCTATTTTCCTGCATGATGTCGAAAAAACAGAAAAATTTGTCTTTTTGCTGCTGGTATTCAGCATGTCCCTGACCTTTCTCTTAGCTCTGTTTTGGAGAGGTATCGAAGAGCTTTCTCTAAGAAAAATGCAGGCTAATCTCAAGCGTTTGTTGGCAGGGCAAGAAGTGGTTCGGGTTGCAGATCCAGATTTGGATGCCAGTTTCAAGTCCTTGTCTGGCAAACTTAATCTTTTGACAGAAGCTCTTCAAAAAGCTGAAAATCACAGTCTTGCTCAGGAAGAGGAAATCATTGAGAAGGAACGGAAGCGGATTGCTCGGGATTTGCACGATACAGTCAGTCAAGAGTTATTTGCGGCTCACATGATTTTGTCAGGTGTCAGTCAGCAGGTTTTGAAATTGGATAGAGAAAAGATGCAGACCCAGTTGCAGAGTGTCACAGCTATTTTAGAAACTGCCCAGAAGGATTTGCGAGTCTTGCTCTTACACTTGAGACCAGTTGAACTGGAGCAAAAGAGTCTGGTTGAGGGAATTCAAATTCTCTTAAAAGAGCTTGAGGACAAGAGTGATCTCAAGGTTAGTTTCAAGCAAAATGTGACGAAATTGCCTAAGAAAATCGAGGAGCATATCTTCCGTATCCTGCAAGAGTTGATCAGCAATACCCTCCGCCATGCTCAGGCATCTTGTTTGGATGTCTATCTCTATCAGACAGATTTTCAATTGCAGCTGAAGGTGGTGGACAATGGGATTGGTTTCCAGTTGGGGAGTTTAGATGACCTGAGTTATGGACTCCGCAATATCAAGGAGCGGGTTGAAGATATGGCAGGGACGGTTCAGCTATTGACAGCTCCTAAACAAGGGCTGGCAGTTGATATCCGTATTCCTCTGCTCGATAAGGAATGATAAAGGAGTAAAGATGAAAATTTTACTAGTTGATGACCATGAAATGGTCCGATTGGGCTTGAAAAGCTATTTTGACCTCCAAGACGATGTAGAAGTTGTGGGCGAGGCAGCAAACGGTTCTCAGGGGATTGACTTGGCCTTGGAACTGCGTCCAGATGTCATTGTCATGGATATTGTCATGCCTGAGATGAATGGAATTGATGCAACCTTGGCCATCCTCAAAGAATGGCCTGAGGCCAAGATTTTGATTGTGACTTCGTACTTGGACAATGAAAAAATCATGCCGGTTTTGAATGCTGGTGCTCGAGGCTATATGCTCAAGACTTCTAGTGCAGATGAATTACTACATGCTGTCCGTAAGGTAGCTGCTGGGGAGCTGGCCATTGAGCAGGAGGTTAGCAAGAAGGTCGAATACCACCGCAATCACATAGAACTACATGAAGACTTGACTGCGCGTGAGCGAGATGTACTTCAACTCATTGCCAAGGGCTACGAAAATCAGCGCATCGCTGATGAACTTTTTATCTCTCTCAAGACGGTCAAGACCCATGTGTCCAACATCCTAGCCAAACTTGAGGTCAGCGATCGTACCCAGGCTGCAGTCTATGCCTTTCAGCACCACTTGGTGGGGCATGAGGAGTTTTAATACTAGCACATTAATACTCTTCGAAAATCAAATTCAAACCACGTCAGCTTCACCTTGCCGTACTCAAGTACAGCCTGCGGCTAGCTTCCTAGTTTCCTCTTTGATTTTCATTGAGTATAATTTAAAAAAATAACAAAAAGGAAAATCTATGAAATATATTGTAAGCATTTTAGCTATCGGTCTTGTAATAGGAGGAGGAATCTTATTTTGGAAAAATAGAGAGAATACATCTCCTCGTATTCAAGCTGAAGAAAGTATTTCATCTACTTCTAGTCAAGAAACGAATCAATCACCTAAAACACAAGAGAGCCATTTAGTTCCGACAGATGATATTGTTACCGAGGAATATACGGTTGCTTATGAAGATAAAAAACTGTATGGTCAAATCACAGCACCTAAAGATTATAAAAATAAAAAATTACCAGTAGTTGTCATCTCACATGGCTTTAACAATACATTTGATATGTATAAGGATTATATCCAATTGTTAGCAAAGCAAGGCTTTTTGGTCTATGGTTTTGACTATTATGGAGGAAGTCGTAATTCTAAAAGTGGCGGTCAAGATATGCTTCAAATGTCTGTAAAAACAGAGCTAACAGACTTAACGAACGTAGTAGATAAACTGACTTCAGAAAGTTATGTTGATAAGGATCATCTGAGCATAATAGGTGTCAGTCAGGGTGGTGTGGTGGCTAGTCTGTATGCGGCTGCTAATCCTGAACAAATCTACAAACTCGGCCTGATTTTCCCCGCTTATGTTTTATTTGATGATGTGGAGGAAACTTATCAAAATCTTGGAAGTCCATCATTTGATCAACTCCCTGATAGTCTGACACATCATAATGCTAGCTTGGGTAAAATTTATCTGATAGATGCACTAGATATTGATATTGAAGATGTACAGAGGAAGATTATTGCTCCTACTCTAATTGTACATGGGACGAATGATACAATTGCTCCCTATCAATATTCAGTTGATGCTATCCAAAGAATTCCAAATGCTAAACTGGTGACTGTAGAAGGTGGAAGTCATCGTATTGATGAGAATTTTAGTAAAATTGCCATATCAGCCATTCAGAACTTTTTGGTAGAGTAAATAATTTTTAGTAGCTGACCTTAGTATCAAGGAAGCAAGCAAGTACCTTTCCTATCATTGAAAAGCGCATTCATTACTTGAAAAAAGTCGTCTATTTATGTTATAATAGACTGTATTTAAAGAGGAAGTCAGATTTCTTGATTCTAAAAGGTTTTTAGCGCTAAGAAATTGAATAAAAAAAGAAATTAACCAAAAACTAACCAAGGACTGTATATTTTTAGTCAATGAATATAGAATAAAGTAGATCAGGAAGCTGGTCTATTTTATTTTGTATTTACTGATATATAAAAAAGTTGAATCGTCTTTCTAAAAGTGATACAATAGATATACAAGAAGAAAAGGAGAATGCTATGTCACAAATTGCTGTAAGAGTAGATGATGAGTTGAAAAAAGAAGCGACTGCAATTTTTAATGAGTTGGGGTTGGATATGTCAACTGCTGTGAAGTTATTTTTGAAGCAAAGTGTGTTGACAAGGAGCATTCCTTTTGATGTTAAACTTGATTCTGAGTAAGCTGAAATAAAAGATGGCTATATATGATACAAAGGGGTTTAGTTATGGTTTATACAATAGATCAGATAAAGGAAAAAATTGTTCCTATTGCTAAACAATATGATTTATCTAAAATTTATCTATTTGGCTCTTATGCTAGGGGTGAAGCTGATGGAAAAAGTGATGTTGATATTGCTTTGGAGTTAGAGGATGATTCGATATATTTTGATGTATATGGTAGGCTTTTAACTATTTTTGATGGTAATATAGATATTCTATTGGTTAGTGATTTACTTTCTCCTAAAACGAATATTGGGAAGTTAGTTAAGAAAAATTTTTTGAATGATAGAGAGGTTATTTATGAGAAGTCAATCTCTTGAAACTGATATAGCGTATTTGAAGGATATGGTTTTATATCTTGATAAGGCTGTTGCTGTTTTGGATAAAGCAAGAAGATATAATTTACCTTTAGATGATGATATGGTAGTTGATTCTATCGCTATGAATTTAGGACAAGTAGGAGAACAGTTATCGTTAGGAAAATTATCAGAGGAAGTAAAACAGAAGTATTCTGATAGGATAAATTGGGTTCAGATAAAAGGTTTTAGAAATTTTATTTATCATAACTATTCAAATTTGAATTTTAAAATTGTAGAGGGGATATTGAAGGAATCTGTTCCCAAAACTAAAGAATCTTTATATTCGATTATACGAGAATTGGAAAAAGAATTATAAGATTTTTGGAAATTATTGCTGGCTAGTTAAGGAGATAGAATATGGAAATTAAAGAAATAAGTTATCAGGATAGAGTTCCCAAAAACATGATTTCAAAATTTAATTATTTTGTGAGAGATTTTCTGAAGGAGTATTCGGATCAGCTAGATGAAATGGAAGCTGGTTCAGATATGACAGTTAAGAAAGAATATGAAGGAGATTTAGAAGTTTATTTTGTTGAATTTGATTTCAATAAAAAAGGCGGAGGTTTTTTTACAGGTTATTTAGACAATGAATTGTTTGTGACTTGTAATGGTGAGTTTTGGGGAGATGTTATTTTAGAGTAAAAAGCGAAGGAAAATTAAATGTTCCTGGATATTTGATTCGTTTTTTAGGTCAAAATGGGCAACCAGGTATTTGAAATTTGTTCGGAAATAGAAAAATAACACTATCATTAGATAATGTTATTTTTTTTGTTTTCATTATAAAAATTTGTAGCTATTTCTTTAACGTAGTTTTCATAGCTGGCTGGAATTTCAGCATTTTTAAGGTAGTCTTGATAGTTAAAGTGTTCATCTATTGGATATTCACTGTTCACTAAACTCATAAAATCAAGGATTCGTCCTTTTTCACTGTTGTTTTCAATGTGACTTTTAAAAGTATCAATTTGAGAAAGTGAATTGTTGCAATCATCATTGATTAAATGGTGTTTTTCATGAAGAAGTACATTTATTTTTTCAATATCGCTTGTGTCGGAACGAAGAAAAATAAAGTGCTGGTTATTTACAAGTACATATCTACCTTTACTTGATAAGTTTTTAAGAGTGATCACTTTACAATTTAATTGTTCTATCTCTTTTATAACTTTATTTAGGTTCATACTTATTTTTGTTTGCAAAATAGTCTTTTAGGAAGTCTTTGATGATCTCTCTATCGTTATCTGTGATTGGTGTACCATCATAAGCGACTGAGTTATCAATAGCTGTGTCGATGTCTGCTTCTAAAGTTGAATTTGGAATATCCGTTTGACCTAGTAGATAATCAGTAGAAACATTGAAAAAATCGGCTAGTTTTTGTATGGTTTCTCTGGAAGGTTTGCGTGAACCTTTTTCCCAATTTTGATAAGAGGGTTGACTAGTTCCTATGTGTTCGGCAATTTCTTTTTGAGTATAGCCCGTGTTTTTTCTTAGTTCTTTTAGTCGTTCAGAAAACATAAGAAATCCTTTCTAAGTAAAAAATAAAATTTTTTTTAAAAAAAGTGTTGACAATATATCGGAAACGATATATAATAGATATATCGAAAGTGATATAAATTTTCAATTTCGATTACAATATGTCTTTTATAGTTTTCTTAATAAACTCAACGTTTTCATCTGAAAGTAGTTGGTTCTTGTAAGAGATTTTATCAGCGTTGAGGATCGATTCGATACGAACAGTCCCATCAGATAGAAGTTCTTCGATAGAAACCCCAAAGAAATCAGAAAACATTTCAAGGGTGTTAAGGTTTGGTTTGCTTTTACCGCTTTCCCATTTTTGATAGGATTGTTGAGTAATATCCAACTCTTGAGCAATTTGTACTTGAGTAAGATTGGCTTTCAATCTTAAATCTTTTAAATTTTTAGAAAACATAAAAAAGTTTTAAAAAACCTGTTGACAAAACAGATAAAAAGTTGTATTATAATAATACAGATTAAAAGCTGTTAAGTCAATACCTTTCATAAAATAAATGAGGAGTAGAGAATGGAACAGTCAACTTTCTCAAATAAAGAAAAAACAAAATTACAAATGTTCTCGTTTATTTCAGATATTTCAAGAATTTGTGAAGATAATCTTGAAATGGTAGAAAGTCTTAGAGATAAATATGATATGCAGGGACTCTCGGAAATTCGTCTAAATGATATTGAACGTGTTTCATTGATGTATCGTCAAGCGCTAGGAAAAGTTTTGTTGAAGTTAGACGAGGAGATAAATGAAGTTCCGTCTGAAGATTATATTGACTTTGAGACTATTTTGTTCGACTAGGAAAGATAATCTCGTTTCCTTTGCGGACAGGAATTAGGATAGTCAATTTTCCTTTAGAGCGGGTCTTGAAAGCCTTGTCCATATTTTTAGCTTTATCAACTTTCCTCTTTGTAACTTTCTTTGCATTTTCTTGATAACAATTTCTGTTATGGGAATTGAAGTCATCTTTGAGATGGTTTCCTTGGAGGACAAAAGGGTGAAGTTTACTCTTTGCCATAATATAGATTCCTTTATTTAATTTAATGGTTCTTTAGTACAATCAAGTATGAGTTGTTTGTACTGCTAGAGCTATTAAAGCTAGCTAGAGTGAAACCTATCTGTATCTAAAAATTTTTAGAAGAATAATCAATGTTTGCAAATATGAGTTTTGTTTCAAGTAAAAGATTGAGTGATTTCTTTTAAAAGTGATAATAGGTATAAGTTGTTTTCTCTAACTAACGATAGTAGTTATTGGTCTTTGAAAATTAAATAAAAAAACGTGTCAGGCAATGATAGACACTGACCAAACACGAATATTAAATGTAGCAATTTAATTATAAGTGAAAAATAGTAAAATGTCAAGTTGTCTGATGGTAGATATGTTTCATGGAGTTTAGTTGTAACAAAATAAGCTAGGTAAAAACCTAGCTTACTACTAAAATAACAATCTTATAATCGTATAGATTGTAAATGCGATTGTCATTCTAGGGGTTGTGTTTAAACAATCTTTGTAAAGTGAAATAAATAGTTTCACAATAACATAGATGAATAAAAACAATCTGATGAGAACGTTTTTCATATCCGCACCTCCTGTTTAAGATAACTTTGAATGGGCTAAATCTATTCAAAGTTTGCTTTCAAGTTATCTTTATAAAGGAGAGGGAAAGAAGTATTCTCGGTTGTATTCTATCATAGAGCAGACGAGAAATCAAGCTAGATAGTATTTTATATAGCTAGATTCCATGAAATGTATCTACAAAACTTTATAGATTCTAAACTCTTTGCTGACTTTTTAGTAAGACTAAGGAAAGCATAGATAACGTATAATGATGAATATTGTGCAAAAAGTTGTCAAATATGGATTTGAGTCAAAAGATTTAATGTAAAGATGAATAATCAACTTCACAATATTGTAAATGATGGATATTGTTTTAGTAATGATTTCAGTCATAATGTTCTCTTTTCTAATATTTTTTGAAAACAAAAATCCAGCAAAGTGTGTTTCCATCTTACTAAGCTGTTTACGATATTTTGTTTTTTGTTTTATAACCGGTATTATTATACCATAAGTAAATGTGGTTAGCAAGGAGTTTAGAGTTTGTAAAGTTCACGTTGGGCGTTTCGTCCTTTCGCCTTAGTAGATAAGAAAAGGGAACTGATGGCTGTGGAGCAGTCAATGATACTTTGAAGAGGTAGCTAGAGTGAGATAGTGAGGCTTTATCGTATGGTCGGTGTGTAAGAGTAAAATCTTGCTAATGCCTTTGGGTAAGGAAGAGGGGGTATTGAGTTATCCTTAAATCTGTGACCTTGGCGAAGGGAGTAGGCTATATAGCTGAAAGTGTGCGAAGATAAGAGCATACAAAAAAGAGTAACAAAAAAAGGCTTTGAAATATAAGCCTTTTTAATTTTACTCAAAAAACAAAATTAACAATCATTTAATTTTTATAATACAGGTTTTGTCCTGATAAGAATTGAAAGTATTGTTAGTTTTCACAAGGGAATATAAGAAAGTATTCTTTTATGTAAACTAACAATATGAGTAGAGAATAGAAAAGAGGAAAGATGGATATTTGGATCTACTTAGTAAGAGTTGGGATGCTATTGTCTATGCTTATTTTGATGATGTTTTTGATTTATTGGATGTTTAGTCATTTGATAATTCTGTTTGTATTTGTGTTGTTTGTGGTTTTCTTTTCGATTATCACATTAAAGTAGAGAGGAAAAGAATTTATGTTGAATGTGTCGATGGCTCTTCGGTTGTATCGAGAAATGTATAATAAGTCGAAAGAGGACTTAGCAAAGTATTTAGAGATTCAACCGAAAGCGTATGCTCGATATGAAAGTGGAGAACGTGAACCTAGTCTTGATAAGCTGTATAAGTTAGCTTACCTTTATAACTGTAAGATTGATGATTTTATCAATGTTGAAGAAAGTTTTAGTGTTGATCGAGAGGATGTTCTGTCTACTAAAGATTTAGATAATCTAGGTTGTCACCATCAATTTTCTCATGGGTTGGTAACAATGCTGACTAAAGGAAAAAGTTATGAAGAGACTATTCGCTTTAGTGCTGATGATAAGACTAAATATGTTCATAAGAGTGAAGTGAAGCAATTCTTACTTGACCTAGTAGATAAGATTGAGTAGTAGGAGAGAGGTGTGTTAAAATCGAAGAGTATGGTTATAAAGAGGGGTTAAGAACATATTCCGAAGAATGGATCATAAAAGAGTATAATCGAATCTATAGTAGATTCTGCTGGAATTTGAAAATCTATGCTCATGTAAAAAATGGTGCTGATGTTTATGTATCATCAAAGAAATGCTGTGAAGATTTATATTATCAGTTGTATGGTGTTGGACAGTTGACTCGTTGTTATTACAGCAAGATAATTTCTAAAATCGAAAGAACGTATGCTTATTTTAGAGAAAATGGAGTGATTATTGAGTTTTAAAAAAATGTTGAATCTGAGAAAGTTATTTTATAATAAGTAATATTATTTTAAGTAGATGGGTAAAATTTTAGAAGGTCAGTTTTAACTGGCTTTTTTTGTTTATAGAAAAGGAGAAAAAATGATTTTAGTAGTTTATAAACGATCTCGTTCACCATCATAGAATGGGATTGTAAAATTGAAATTTTTATTTATAGAAAAAAAGGAGAAAAAAATAGATGTCAAAGACACAAGAATTTAAGGCTTACGGTTCAATCCGTAAGACAAAAGTAGCTGGTGCGTGTGGAGTTATTCTTGCGCTTGGTATTTTGGGAATGGGACTTCAAGGGACTGTATCTGCTGATGAAGTAAAACCTACTACACCTGTTGCAGTAGAAAAGAAAACAGAAGTAGAAGTTCCTATTGCTCATGACAACCTTGATAAAGCTGTTACTGAAGCTAAAAATGCTGGTGTTAAAGTTGAAGTTGGAGCTGTTCAAGATAAAGGTGTTTCAACTTCTGAAACAGTTGCAGAAAAGCAAAAAGAAATTGAAGCTGATTATGCTAAACAGGAAAAAAATGTCAAAGCCGTGACTGATGATTATTCTTCTAAGGTAGATAAAACTACTAAAGAACGTGAAGTAATTGAAGCTGAAAATAAGGCTAAACAAGAAGCGTATGAAAAAGCTGTAAATGATCATAAAGCAGAAGTCAAACGTATTGAAGCTGAAAATAAGGCTATTCTTGCTGACAATGCTAAAAAAGAAGCTGATACCAAAACTGAAAATGAGCGTATTGCAAAGGACAACGCTGAAAAAGAAGCTACCTACAACAAAAACGTAGCAGATCAAAAATCCTATAATGAAAAGGTTGAAAAGGAAAATGCTGATCTAAAAGCTGACTATGATAAAAAACAAGCAAAATATGAAAGTGATCTTGCTGAGTATAACAAGAAAAAAGCAGAACTTGCTAAGAAGGGGGTAAAAGCTGAAAAACCTCATATCAAGGTTTATGGTGATTACGACAACAGCAAGCATGGTAGCGTTGGGTATTACAGCAACCTAACAGCTTCATTTGAAGGTATTGACGGTCTAACTGCTGTAAAAGATTATATTGGTTTGCACTCTGACACTACTATTAGTGGTAGTCGTGCAGGATTGCTTGGGAAAAATCCTGAATATTTTGCTGAAATTGTAAATCCAAAGGCAGGCGATTCATTCACGCTTCACAATGTTGCTGAAAGTAAAGATGGTAAGAAAATCTCTGCTAAGTTTACTTTTAATAGTGCTGAAGCTTATTTTGTAAAAGATGGAAAACCGTTAAGTGATACTAGAATTTATGTTCGTAAAGATAATGGAAGTGGCTCTATTAACTTTGTATATGGGAACTTGATTCAATTTGATACTAAAGTTGATTTATTCTATGAAAAGACAAATAAACCTGCTGTGACAGCGATTGCTTCAACTTTCAACGACATTGACTGGGGACAGGAGTTACGCTTCACTTACCAAGACGGTTCAGAAGGCATTGTCCTTAACCCTAACGGTTCAGATGTTAAGAAAATTACTCGTGGTGGCAAAGAATATTTTAAGGGCGAACATAAGTCTGCTAGTGGTAAATATTACGAAAACGTTGGAGACGAGTCAGATATTCCACTTGGTTCACTTCTTTCTGTTGGATATGGTTCTAGCTTTAATTTTGCTTATCATATCGGTGCAGGTGTGGCAAGTGAGGAAGAAATTGAGTCAAAACGAGCAGAAGTAATCAGACAAAATGGTGGCAAAAACCTTGCCGATAAGGATATTTTCTATCAAGATGGTTGGGCTGTTGGATTGTTTGGTAAAGCAAGTTCAACTGTGCCAATTACTATCCCTTTGGATCCTCCACGTAAACCTGAATTGAAACAAAAGGATACCAAAGAAATTCCTAAACCTAAATTGGAAAAACCAAAAGAGTTTGTACCTCGTCCAACACTTCCAACTCCACCTGCTCCAACTCCACCAGAGAAGAAAAAAATTCCTGAAATGCCTTTAGTTCCTACTGTCAAAGTGAACTATTCACGCTTGCGTGTGAAACCATTAACTCCAAAACCTAAAAAGGCTATTGTTGATACATTCGGACATAATATTGATGGGGCTAATACATTCGATAAGAATGTAAAATTCCGTTTGACTACTGATTATAAGCCTTATTCAACGTTTACTGCTGATTCTAAAACTTATGGTAAGACATGGGCTATGGCAGATGATGTTCAAGATGGTGCTTACAAGGTAGATGACAGCAAAATCACTATGAAGGATTCTACTGGTAAAGATGTTAAAGCGCTCTTTAATATGTACCATGTTCTTTCTGAAAAACAACGCACAAAAGAAATTCAAAGCATTTTGAAAGAAGCTGGTTTGAATCCTAAAGGCGAATTTTACCTTTGGGTAGCGAAAGATTCTGCTTCATTCTATAAAAACTATGTGAAACCAGTTAAGAATATCACGATTGAGCTTCCTGCACGTTTGCTTGTAGAAAAAGGCAAAATTGTGAAAAATGATTTCCATCAAATTGACTTTGGAAATGCCTTTGTCTCTAA
>NZ_JAODJG010000030.1:0-6762 GCF_028156745.1 Streptococcus gwangjuensis | reverse complement strand
CTTTTTTCCTTGAACCAATGAAACCTGCTATCCCACCAGCAATAGCAATTAAGACATCCCAAATCGTTGGAGAAGTTCGTGCAATCAACTCGCTACTTGCATAAGATAAGGGAGTAATCCAGAAATACAGAGTCGATACAAGTAAACTGACCAATACTTGAGTAAGTAAAACCTCTAGAGATTGCTTGATTAAACGAGTGTCAAAAATAGCTAAACCTAATCCTAGTCCAACAATCGGTGTCATAAGAGGGGAAATCAGCATGGCTCCAATAATGACAGCTGTTGAATTCACATTTAGGCCGATAGAGGCAATAAAAATCGCACACATCAAAATCGCTGTATCTCTCGATCTAACATGAAGATCATCGTATAATTTTTCACGGTATTCACGTGTTGAATAATTTCCGTTCATTGGTTACTCCTTTTATTTTATATAATCTTGTTTCTGCATGGATGATGGTAGAGAGACTTCTGTCCAATCTTACATATTTTTCTTCTCACCTGTTATTCTTTTGAAAATTATCTTTTAAGTATCCGTCAGTCCATCCTCCATATTATATCAAAAATTTTACAGTTTTTCTCTGAAGAAATCTCTCAATTGAATAGATAGATGAAGCAAGAAATTTTTGTTTCCTTATCCGAAGAAGGAAAAACGGCATCTCCTGAACCTTGATACTATGCGTTTTATTCTTTATAATTTAGCTATTTCAAAATTACAAGTTCTCCATTCTTAATTTCCCAAACTTGGTCAAACTTACTTAATAATTCGTTTTGGCGATGTAAAGTAACAATGACGGCACTTGGTAGTTCCAGAACTCTTTCCAATTCCATTTTAAACTGATTAGTATCCAAGGCAGAGAAAGGTTCGTCTAGGATAAGCAATGGATTTTTACGATTTTTCTCACGATTTAAATACATTCGTTGTTGCTGACCACCTGACAGGGATTGTGGTGGAATTTTTTCAAAATCTTCTTCTCTGAATTTTTCATTGAAACTATTGAATAGCGTTACATTATTTTCATAACTCGAAATAAATGTATGTTCTTGTTGCAGAATCATACCGAATCTTCCCCAAAGATGGTCCAAAACAAGCCCATCTAGCACAATTTGTCCTTCAAAATCTTCATCTGTTCCATTTAAAATGTTGAGAAGACTACTTTTTCCAGAACCATTCTTACCAATAAGCGCAATTTTATCCCCTTTTTGAATCGTAGCGGAAGTAATTATCAATTTTGATTCTCCCAGTTGTTTGGAAATGTTTTTCAAAGTAATCGTATCAAAAGAATGTTGAGGTGCTTGAACTGAAACGGGTCTCCCAACAATGTTTTGAAAACTCTTGATTACAGGCTTTACGGACTCTAACATTTGTAAATCATAAAGGATTTCCTGTATTGGTTCAGAAAAAGCATTAATATATCCGAAACTCGCCACCACCTCCGGAATACCGAGTTGCTGGTGAGATAGAGAGTAGGCTAAATAAATAAACAGAACAAGACTAATGAATTCAAAAGAAACACCTGTCAATAAGATGCCTGTAATTTTTGTCAAACCATACTTAAAATACTTATCCTGCAAATTCTTTAGAGAACTCTTTTGTTGATTCAAAAAATGCGACATAGTTAGTTTATTTACCAAATGATGTCCCATGAGCAAATCCTCCAAAGTTCGATAGTAATCTCCTTGTTTTTTCAAGTAAACCTGTCTACGATTAGCGGTCAACTTCCCAACGATTTTAGAAATTTGAATACTAATTCCAGTAGAAAAGATTAAAATCAGTGATACAATAGGATTAATTGTTCTGCTAATAATGAAAGCGTAAATGATGATACGTAAAATTTGTTTGATAAAACTCATCAATGGAGGAAGGTAATCCTTTTCCAACGAATCTAGGTCATTAGATTGATAGGAAATATACTCTGCTACTGTTTTCTGCTTGAAATCGTGGTGACTGAGTCCCAGAAGTGAACGAAACCACTCATTTTTCAAAGTAGTCGAAAAGATAATCCCCTGCTTCCAATCAAGTATCATTTGGATATAGTTACAACTCAAATAGCCTGCCACTGACATAGAGTAACCATATAGAGCTACTTGATAATCCCCTTTGATTAATGCCTGCGTGAAATACGGTAACAAAGCTGTGCAGATATTCGATACTACACCAAAAAGAAAATTAAAGAAGAGATACCATCTAATAGTTTTAAGATATGGTAGCATATACGATACTCCTTGCTAATGCGTTTTTTTACATATCGCAGAACAATCTCTACTATTCCCTATTTCAGATAGTGCGATACTCGGACATTGAGTGCAATAATTGTAAATCACACAAGTACTGCAGTTTTTACTATCATTCAAAATATAATTTGCTATTTTGTAAAATATAGGTCTATCCCATGTTTCTTTGATAGATGTAAAATGAATATTTCCAATACTTCTATTGAAAGTAAGCTTTTTCAGTTTTTCTAACGATTTAGGCTATTTCGTGACACACCCACAATCCGTGAAAATTCTGGTTATATCAGATTATGTGATTTTCGTAAGAATTTTATATTGTCTCCAATCATGGCAGTCTCCTTTTACTTGATAAAATTATTATAACATTTAGAAATTAAAAACTGGTTCAAAATCAATAGAATGTGTGTATTCGATACATTCAATAATTCTTTGGAAACAGTTCTACACCAGTTACACAAATCTATATACACCTATCTCATTCAAAATAAAAAGAAAGCTGCAGTTCTTTTAATCCTGTATCAACGATTCATTCTGAAATCGAATAGGAGACATTTCCCAAGTCTACAATTCACTTCATCTCAAATTAATTTTTGTAATTCACCCTTAGATTATAGATTTTATACTCAACAAAAGTATAAAGCATACAAAACTTCACTTTGAACCAGTATTTATACTATATTCCGTATTAAAAATTCTATTATTGGTTTTGTAAAAAACAGTCTTCAAATATCCTGAAATATAGCAAAAAGAGATTGGGTAAAAACTCATTGTCTCTTCTCACTCAAGGACTAAGTTCACTTGAGCAAATCTAATCCGTACTATCGTTCCTTTTCCAACCTCAGACTCGATACGAATCTGGTGCCCCAGTTCTTCAGAAATTTTCTTAGATAGGTAAAGTCCAAGTCCAGATGACTGCTGGGTTAGGCGTCCATTATATCCTGAGAAACCACGTTCAAAGACTCGGAGGACATCACTGTTTTTTATCCCGATTCCCGTATCCTTGATACAGAGTTCCTGGCCTTCCATATAAATCTCCAGACCACCTTCCTTGGTGTACTTGAGACTATTTGAGATAATTTGCTCAATAACCACTAGCAGCCACTTTTTATCCGTCACGATTTCTTTATCAAGATCATGTAGATTGACATTTAAGCCTTTTTGAATAAAGAAAAGAGCATATTTACGAATTATTTCCTTGACCAAATCCTCAATTTGAACCTGCTTTAAGACCAAATCATCATGAAAACTTTCTAAACGCAGGTACTGTAAGACTAGATTAGTATAGGAGTCGATTTTGAAAATTTCCTGTTCTAATTGCTGCTTCAGTTGGCGGTCGGCTACTTCTGCAACTAAGAGTTGACTAGCTGCAATGGGGGTCTTAATCTGATGAACCCACAAGGTATAGTAATCCAGCAAATCCGTCAATTTTCTTTCTGAATCTGACCTCTGCTGATAAAGTTCCATCTCACGCGCTTCTAATTTTTCTGCTAAAACTATTTCCAAAGGAGATTTGGCTTCCCTATCACCATAGAGAAGTTCCTGACGATAGACCTGCATCTCCGCCAATATATCCCAAGTGAAAAATAAGATGGTTACAAAGCAACATAGCAGGAAAAAGTAGAGAAAGTAAATTCCCAAACTGGCAAATAAAAACTGAAAGAGTAAGAGCAGAAACGTCAAAGAAATCAGATAGACAAACAGACGACTACGGGAACGCAGATAGGCTAGAAAAAATTGTTTCCAATCAAGCATGCTTTAATCCGTACCCTATCCCTTTCTTGGTCTCGATAAATCCTACCAAGCCCTGCTCTTCCAACTTTTTACGCAATCGAGCCACATTAACAGATAGGGTATTGTCATCAATGAAAAAGTCACTATTCCAAAGTTCCCGCATGAGGTCATCACGCGCTACAATATTTCCTGCGTGTTCAAATAAAACGCGTAAAATCTGAAACTCATTCTTGGTCAAATTCAAGACTTGCCCTTGATAATGTACATCCATTGATTTAGTATTGAGGATAACACCAGCATATTCCAGTAAACTCTCGTCACGCCCAAACTCATAGGAACGGCGCAACAAACCCTGAACCTTGGCTAAAAGAACCTGCTGATCAAACGGCTTGGTCACAAAGTCATCCGCCCCCATATTGATTGCCATAACGATATCCATAGCCTGGTCTCTCGAAGACAGAAACATGATAGGCACCTTGGAAATCTTGCGAATCTCCTGACACCAGTGATAGCCATTAAACAAAGGCAAGCCAATATCCATAAGGACCAGATGAGGTTCCGATTGGACAAAAAGGCTCAAAACTTCCATAAAGTCTTCTACCAGAACCACTTCAAATCCCCATTCAGAGAGCATTTTCCCGACCTGTTGACGAATAACCTGATCATCTTCTACTAATAAAATCTTGTGCATGCGCTCCTCCTTTTCTATTATTATAACAGATTTTTCAATGCTAGAAGATCTGAAACTGAATTTGAAGCAGCTTGTTTTTAGGCAACAAAATGAGGCAATCCTACTAGCTAATTTAAGGGAAATTTGATAAGATAAATAAAAAGAAAGGAGCTCTTATGGCCAATATTTTTGACTATCTGAAAGATGTCGCACACGATTCCTTTTACGACCTACCTTTGAATGAATTAGATGTTTTAGCCTTAACAGAAACCACCTACCTCTCCTTTGATAATCTGGTCTCCACAACTCCTCAGCGACTTTTAGACCTGGCACCTCAGGTTCCAAGAGAGCCTAACATGTTGACCAGCAAAAATCGCCTCCAGCTATTGGATGAATTAGCTCGACACAAACGCTTCAAAAATTGCAAACTCTCCCATTTTATCAATGACATCAATCCTGAATTGCAAAAACAATTTGCAGCTATGACCTACCACCTCAATCTCGATACCTATCTGATTGTCTTTCGTGGGACTGATGACAGTATCATTGGCTGGAAGGAAGATTTCCACCTGACTTATATGAAGGAAATTCCTGCTCAAAAGCATGCCCTCCGCTATTTAAAGAACTTTTTTGCCCACCATCCTAAGCAAAAGGTCATTCTGGCTGGACATTCCAAGGGAGGAAATTTAGCCATCTATGCTGCTAGTCAAATTGAGCAAAACTTGCAAGATCAGATCACAGCAGTTTATACCTTTGATGCGCCTGGTCTCCACACAGAATTGACACAAACCGAGGGCTATCAAAGGATAATGGATAAAACCAAGGTCTTCATTCCACAAGGTTCCATCATCGGTATGATGCTAGAAATCCCTAACCAGCAAATCATCGTGCACAGTACTGCCTTAGGTGGTATCGCCCAGCACGATACCTTTAGTTGGCAGATTGAAGACAAGCACTTCGTCCAACTAGATAAAACCAACAGTGATAGCCAACAAGTTGACACAACCATCAAGGAGTGGGTGGCCACAGTCTCTGACGAAGAACTCCAGCTCTACTTCGATCTCTTCTTTGGCACCATTCTTGATTCTGGTATTACATCTATCAATGACTTGTCTTCCTTAAAGGCTATCGAACACATTCGTCATCTCTTCGTCCAAGCTCAATCTCTCACTCCAGAAGAAAGGGAAACCATGGGACGCCTCACCCAGTTATTGATTGATACCCGTTACCAAGCATGGAAAAATAGATAATCCACATAAAAAACCCAACTAATCACTTGATTAGTTGGGTTTTCATTTATGAAATTGAATTCCTTTGTTTAATCTTTAATGATTAAAACATTAGTCTTCTTTTTTCTTGCGTGCCACAAGACCAAATCCGCTCAATACTCCAAGAAGTCCAAGAGCTGCTAGGCTTGAGTGATCTTCTGTACCAGTATTAGGCAATTCCTTAGCTGGTTTAGCTGGAGCTGGTTTTGATGGTTTCGCAGGTTCTGGTTTCACAGAAGGAATGATTTTTTCATAAACATGAACTGTGTCACCATTTGGAAGTTTCTTAGTCTCTACGAAGCGGTAGCCTGGAATATCTTTCTTAGGTTGCTTGCCATCTTCACTTGGATTACCTGGAATCTCGTTTCCTTCTTTATCCTTGAATGATGTCTTAACTTTTTCGTAGACGTGCTCGATGTCGCCATTTGGAAGTTTCTTAGTTTCTACGAAGCGGTAGCCTGGGATATTTTTCTTAGGTTGTTCACCGTCTTCTGTTGGATAGTTTGGAATTTCATTTCCATCTTTATCCTTGAATGATGTCTTAACTTTCTCATAAACGTGTTCTACATCGCCATTTGGAAGTTTCTTAGTCTCTACGAAGCGGTAGCCTGGAATATCTTTCTTAGGTTGTTCACCGTCTTCTGTTGGATAGTTTGGAATTTCTTTACCATCTTTATCCTTGTGACTTGTCTTAACTTTCTCATAAACGTGTTCTACATCGCCATTTGGAAGTTTCTTAGTCTCTACGAAGCGGTAACCTGGGATATCTTTCTTAGGTTGTTCGCCATCTTCACTTGGATTTCCTGGAATCTCATTTCCTTCTTTATCCTTGAATGATGTCTTAACTTTTTCGTAGAC
>NZ_JAODJG010000029.1:0-118360 GCF_028156745.1 Streptococcus gwangjuensis | reverse complement strand
TCACAGCTCACAGCTCACAGCTCACAGCTCACAGCTCACAGCTCACAGCTCACAGCTCACAGCTCACAGCTCACAGCTCACAGCTCACAGCTCACGCTGATTATGTAATCAAGCGTATTTTTTGTCAAGCCCTAAAACAGACTTTTTCACATTTTTGTGAGAAGGTCTTTTCTGTTGTTTCTCAACTCAATGAGTTGATTGTTGGAGGTGTAAAATGGCTCCTCTAGCTATTGATAGAAGTTGGCAATCTGGAAATGAAAGAGCTGACAATTTATTTTTCTGGAGAAATTTCGGTTTTGATGAAAAAGATATTTTAATCGAAAATACTGATGGTATCATTAACGGAGCTCTGTTTGAATTTAAAAATAGCATTGCTGATCTTAATGCTGTGCTTGTTCAAGCTATCCACTATCTGTCTAAATTAAGGATAAAAGGTGGTATTCCTATACCAAGCAAAATCGTTTTAGTTGATATTAATAAAAATCGTGCTAGTGTTTATGATGCAACTCAATATCGTTTAGAAATTTTACAAAATTATACGAATAGTGCATCAAAAAATGTAAATCAGACCACTTTAAAAAATGCTACTAATCCTGAAAAAGTAATTGAATTTGATGTTCTTCAACCAAAAAGCCCTAAAAATCGTGAATTGTGTGAATTATTCCAAATAGACGAGTATCAAAAGTTTGAAATTGATTTTCCAAACATTTTAGGGTGGGCTAACTATATATACCGTCACGATAAAACAACAACAAAATCTCAAATGTTTGAGATGCTCAAACAACCATCTAATTCAATAGTCGAAAACTATATCTTACCTTGGTGTGGAGACGAAAGCGATTTTGACACCGTGATGGACGCATTAAATGACCCCGCAAATAGAAAAGATTTAGGAGCATTTTATACACCACTACCTTATGTTAAAGAAGCAACTAAACTTGTTCGTCAAGCTATTAGCAATCTTCCTAAAGGCATGGACTATGTTATTTTGGACAGATGTGCTGGTACAGGAGCATTAGAGCATTATTTAACTGAAGAAGAGTTAAGCCATGTTATCTTGAATACTTATGAAATAAAAGAATGGCTTGTTTTGTATAACAAATATATTGGGAAGGTACGGGCTATCATACCACCACTTTCAATGGTACAAGAAAACAAGGGGAACTTAGTAACAGGTGGGGATGCTTTAGCAGAAGAGTTTTTATCAATTCCAATGGAAACAGATGGAAAACATAATACATTACAAGAAGTCATAGATGACAAAAATATTGCGATTATTGGTTTTGAAAATCCCCCTTATTCTAGCGAATTAGCCCGTGCTCAAGAAGGAAATGTTAAATCGATAGATAAATTTAGCTATATAAGGAAATTGATGTCCGATGAATTTGTTGGTGATAGTAACCATGCAAAAGATTTGCTAAATCAATTCGTTTGGTCTTTTGAAAAATACTTTATGAGAGATGAAAACGACTATTATATTTTATTTGCTCCTGTTAAGTATTGGAAATCAGTTGGTCTAATGCAAAAAATCTTTATTAATGGTTTTCTAGCAAACAGAGGGAACTTTAAAGCACAAGAAAGTTCCGTTTTGGTAGCACTTTGGAAAAACGATCAAGATAACGAAACTGAAAGTATTACTGTAACTGCTAAAGAAATATGGAGAGATAATAAAAAATGGGGAACTGGGAAAAGAGCTGCAGTCATTGATGTACCTGAGGATGCTATTCTTAAAGATGTGAAGCATGTCACTATAAAAAAAGTATACAAAACGCTAGGAGAATACTATTCTAAAAAGTTAAAAACAGATGTGTTATCTAAAATTGCTACTGGCTACGATGGTAAAGAAGTACCATTAAAAAGCTATGGAAAACCTGTTTATAATGACAATATTTTAGCGGTTATAGAAGCCAGTGGTTTTGGTACTACTCCGCAGGACATAAGAATGACTAGAATTGCTATTTATCATGGACGAGGTAGTCAAGTTAGAACAAATAATTACGCAGAGCAAACTGCTTTATTTGTTGCCAAGCAATACCCTCAAAAAAACTGGTATGAAAGGGATATTTACTACACAACTGCTGATAAAGGGGATTTGTATACAGAGGATACAGATTTTCTTAGAAAAGCTACATTATGGACTTGTATCTCTCAAAAAAATCATTGTTTGAGCTTTGATGGTTCTGATGGAAAGTTTTATAGTAACGAAATGTGCCTAGATGAGAACTCTCTAGTTCGTAAAGAATTGGTCGAACAAGAAAAATATGGAAAACTTGATAGAGCTGACTTAATGTTGCTAGGTGTCTTCGATGAATTACTTGAACTAGCTAAAAATACTCAAGAATATAATCCAAAATACAATTATGGTACTTATCAAATTGAATTGGACATAAATACATCATACAAAGATGGTAATGATAAAAAGATATTCAACAATGAAAAAGTTAACACTAAACTAAAAGAACTCAAAACAAGGTTAGCTGATTACTATGAGAATGAGCTTGAAAGTAAATTATTTGAGTATGAACTATTGAAATAGTGAGAAGACGATTTCCAAACGGAAATCGTCTTTTTCGATATTGTTGAAATACTACATTTTGTGGTTGGTTTAAACTGGTATATAGTTCCCTTTTATTTAACTGCTTGTGGTTTGCGTAGGTAACCATAGACCACACCACTCACGATTGCTCCTACCAAGACAGAAACGAGGTAAAGAAGAGCATTTGAAGTAAGAGCGATGACGAAGATTCCTCCGTGTGGCGCCATGAGTTTGATACCAGTAAGACCAACAAGTCCACCTGCTACTGCTGAACCAAGGATGAAGCTTGGAATCGCACGAGCTGGGTCAGCGGCACCAAATGGAATCGCTCCCTCAGTGATAAATGACAAGCCCATGATGATGTTTGTCAAACCGGAGTTGCGTTCTTCCTTAGTAAATTTGTCTTTAAAGAGAAGAGTGGCAACAAAGATTGCAAGTGGTGGCACCATTCCTCCAGCCATAACTGCTGCCATGGCTACAGAACCACCTGAAGAAACAGTCGCTGCAAGCGTACCTGTACCAAAGACATAGGCTGCTTTATTGACTGGTCCACCCATATCGACAGCCATCATTCCACCAAGGACGATACCAAGAAGGACAGCTGAACCTCCTCCAAGACCGCCTAGGAAGTCATTCATTGCAGTGTTGATTGCTGCCATTGGGATATTAACAGCTAGCATAACAAATCCAGTCAAAATTGTTCCAAGAAGTGGCAAAAGAAGAATTGATTTAGCACCTTCAAGTGAACGAGGAACTTTAACGTATTTCTTGATAGCAAGAACTAAAGCACCTGCGATAAATCCACCAACAAGAGCACCTAGGAAACCAGATGAGACACCTGCAAGAGTTGATGTTGCTTCACCACCTGCTGCATAAGGGATTTTACCAAAGGCAAAACCTTCTTTGGCAATAGCACCAGCCACGAAACCTGCTACTAAACCTGGTTTTTCAGCGATAGAGTAGGCAACATAACCTGCAAAGACTGGAAGCATCAAACCAAAGGCAGCTCCACCGATTTTCATGAACATAGAAGCTAACTCATGGTAGGAACCAAGATTGCCAAGGTTTTCATTTGGAACACCCAAAGCACCGTCAATCAAGAAGGCAAGGGCAATCATGATACCACCACCGATAACGAATGGCAACATTTGAGATACACCACTCATCAAGTGTTTGTAGAAGGCACCACCAAGGCTTTGTTTTTCGTTAGAGACTGTTGCAGCTTTTGCACCATTAGCTGCACGGTAGACTTCCGCTTCTCCTGAAAGAGCCAAGTTAATTAACTCTTCTGTCTTACGGATACCGTCAGCAACTGGACGATTGATCAATGGTTTACCATCGAAACGATCCATTTCTACAGCCTTATCTGCTGCGATGATAATAGCTTTAGCCTTACGAATGTCTTCCGCAGTTAGTTGGTTACCAACACCACTAGCACCGTTGGTTTCGACCTTAATTCCAACACCCATTTCAGCAGCCACTTTTTGAAGAGCTTCTTGGGCCATGTAAGTGTGAGCAATACCTGTTGTACAAGCTGTAACAGCCACGATGAAGTCGGCAGATTCATTGGCAGGTGCTTGAACAGGCTCTTCAGTTTTTTCTGAAGCTTTGTCAAAAAGTTCGATAACCTGGTCAGCTGATGTTGCTTGACGAAGTTTGTCAGCAAAACCGTCTTTCATTAAGTATTGAGACAATTCTGCCAAGGCTGCCAAGTGAGTGTCATTGGCACCTTCTGGAGCCGCAATCATGAAGAAAAGGTCTGTTGCTTGTCCATCTAAACTCTCGTAGTCAACACCCTTGTTTGACTTGGCAAAGAGAACTGTCGCTTCTTTTACAGCAACGTTTTTGCTGTGAGGCATAGCGATTCCATCACCCAAACCTGTAGAAGTCAAGGATTCACGCGCCAAAATTCCTTCTTTAAATGTTTCAAAATCTGTCACATAACCGTGCTCTGTCAAACTTTTAATCATCTCCTCGATGACAGCAGTTTTTTCAGTCGCCTGCAAATCCAGCAACATGACATCTTTTCTCAATAGGTCTTGAATTTTCATCGTTTTTCTACCTCAACTTTTTCATATGTTTCTTTAATAAATTCTGCTGTTGCCAAGTCATCCGAGAAGGTGGTTGCTGTTCCACAAGCAACCCCCCATTTGAAGGCTTCTACTGCGTCTTTTGATTTGACAAATTCACCTGTGAATCCAGCAACCATAGAATCACCAGCTCCAACTGAATTTTTGACTGTTCCTTTGATTGGTTTAGCGAAGTAAGCTCCCTCAGATGTGACAAGAAGGGCACCGTCCCCAGCCATAGAGATAATGACATTTTGAGCACCTTTAGCCAGTAACTCACGAGCATATTTCTCAATTTCATCTAAACTTTCGAGTTTAACCCCAAAAATCGCTCCAAGTTCATGATTGTTTGGTTTGACCAAAAGTGGCTGGTAGTCCAAACTATCAATCAAGGTCTGTCCTTCAAAGTCACAAACCACTTGCGCACCAGTCTTGCGTGTCAAGGCAATCAAATCCTTGTAGATAACATTTCCTAGATTTTTAGCACTTGAACCCGCAAATACAACCGTGTCTTCTGCAGTCAAACTAGACAAAATAGCTTTCAATTCTTCTAGCTGAGCTGGTTCGACATTTGGACCCGTTCCGTTGATTTCTGTTTCTTGGTCTGCTTTGATTTTAACATTGATACGAGTATCTTCTGCCACTTGGACAAAACGTGTCTCGATTTCTTCATCAGCCAAAGTATCTGTGATAAATTTACCAGTAAAACCTCCGATAAATCCCGTCGCTGTATTTGGTATATCCAAACGTTTCAAGACACGACTGACATTAATTCCTTTCCCACCAGCAAATTTATCATCACTGTCCATACGATTAACACTACCGACTTGGACTTGGTCCAAACGAACGATATAATCAATAGATGGATTGAGTGTGACTGTATAAATCATACTTCTATTACCTCCGTTTTTTCCTTAATAGCCTGCAAGAGCTCATGTCCTTGACTTGTGATAACGATAGCGCGTTTAAGTGGTGCTACCTTGGCAAAGCAAGTTTGTCCAATTTTTGATGAATCCACCAAGACATAGGTCTGTTTGGCATTCTCCAAAATAGCACACTTAACAGCTCCCTCCTCCATATCTGGAGTCGTATAATAACCATCGTCCACACCATTCATCCCGATAAAGGCACGATCAAAGTGCAATTGGTTAATCTGGTTAAGAGCAACGCCCCCGATGCTCGCATCTGTCGCCATCTTGACACTTCCTCCAACCATGACAGTTGGAATCTGCTTTTCAACCAACTGAGCAGCATGGTGAATCGAGTTGGTCACGACTGTAACATTCTTATTAATCAATTCATGAATCAAAAAAGCAGTTGTTGTTCCAGCATCGATAAAAATGACATCTTGTTCCTTGATGAGAGAGGCTGCTTTCTGAGCCAGTAACTTCTTCTCTTGAAGGTTTTTGACAGATTTTTCTTGAATGGTTTCTTCTTCCTGCAAGGAATGGGGCAATTCTGCTCCACCATGCACGCGACGAAGCTTGTTTTCCGCTTCCAACTCATCCAAATCTCTTCGAACCGTTGATTCTGAGGTCTCTAGCAAACTAACTAATTTTTCTAGAGAAACTACATGATGTTGATTTAACTCCTCTAAAATCAGTTGTTTCCGCTCTGTTTTTAACACTGAATCACCTCCTGTTATCGTTTACACTATTCATTCTATCATACTACATTTCAAAGTCAAGCATTTTTTATCATTTTCTTTCACAAACTATCATTTTTCTTATTTCCAGAATTTTTATTGCAAGATAAGAGCCTTTATGGTAGACTATTTGAGTAAGTATTGGAAGATTACTCAAGAGGCTTAAGAGGCCGTGTTGGAAACGCGGTAGGCGTGTAACAGCGTGCGTGGGTTCGAATCCCATGTCTTCCGTAGAAAAGAAAAATTATTTTTTGGATACGACAAAAATGTTGTATCCTTTTTTGTATCGCTTTTTTAAAAATAGGGTCTGTTTTAGGGTCTATATGTGACTCCTTTTGTGACTCCTTTTTTCGCAAAAGAATACCAAGGAATACCAAAGATAAAAATAAAAAACGCTGATTTAACAACGTTTTACCAAGGAATGCAAAAGAATGCAAAGGAATAATGGAGCCGGTGGGAGTCGAACCCACGTCCAAACACCTGCCAACATATTTGTCTACAACCATAGGTTATGTATTATTTTAACAGTCTCTCGACACATAACTCAAGCCTAGAAACTGCGAGTCTATTAATCTCTTATCAAGCCACTAGACGAGACTTGATCGTATCTCGCTAATAATAAGACCTGTCATTGAACACGAGCAATCCAAATCGGGTCACGCCTGCTGGTTTTTAGGCAGCTAGAGCGTAAGAAGTGTTATTTTTTGCAGTTATATTTAACTGGCATTTTTACATCTGCCGATGAGTCGCAAAATATGCCTCATAATGCCTGTCGAATCCGTAACGACCCCAAAAGACAATAAAACCATTATACCTTATCTAACACAAAAATGCAAAAAGGAAAGCAATTAACTACAAAAGATAGTCTTTCAAAGATTTTGTCAAAACCTGATAACCAGCAACACTAAGGTGCAACCCATCAGTTGTATAATCTTTTTTGAGTTGACCTGCCTGGTCTGTCAAACTATCAAAAACTGACACAAATTCCACCTGCATGTAGGCAGAAGCAAGCTCTTGATAGGCTTGATTCCATTTCTGAATTTTTTCATTCGTACGGATATAGACCGTCTGCTTGTACTCCTCTCCCTCATTGACTGGCAAAATGGAAAGCAGTTTAATCTCAGTCAATGGATAATCGCGAGCAATGGATTGAATGATAGCTTCAAGATTATTGAGAGTCTCATTTACAGGAACATCTTTTCCGATATCATTTGTCCCAATCAGAAGGACAATTTTATCTACCGCTCCACCGTACAGATGCGCATCGAGGTTCTCAAGTAACAGCCTTGTCTGATAGCCACGAATTCCTCGATTGACAATTGTCTTTGAAGTCCCAAATAGTTCCTGCAGAGGATAATATTCGACAATGGAATCCCCAATAAAAAGAATGTCTGGCTCTACAATAGAAATGCAATTCAAATGACGGTACTTGGTTTGGATTTTACCTTGTTCCTTTAGCAACCAATTTTCTAATAACTGTACTGCCACTTCATTCTCCTTTTTCTAACCAGTTTTCCAAGACTTGATAAACTCCTCCTTGGCTATTGGCTGGTGCTAGAGCAGTCGCCACAGCTTTGGCCTTGTCATCAGCATTTTCCATCGCATAAGCAATTCCAGCCATTTCAAGCATTTCAACATCATTTTCACTGTCACCAAAAGCCATGATTTGTTGAGGCTTCAAGTCCCAACGTTTGAGTAATTCTTCCAAGCCCCATGCTTTATGAATTCCAGCTTGAAGGATATCAATGCAACCATAGCCACTCGATACAGCACGAACACGGCCATCAAAGAGGTCATTGATTTCTTCCAAAACCGAACTCAAACGTTCCTCACCAACAACCATACTCATCTTGAGTACACCACCAAAGAGGTTAGAGGTTAATTCATCCACAAAATGCATCCGTTGGTAGAATTTTTCAATCATTTCTGGAGTCATAAAACTTTCAAGGTCTGTAAAAATGGTACCTTCTTTGACGAAACCACCTTTCATCCCCGTTACAACAAACTGGTCCTGACACGCCCGACCCTTGAAATGAGCCAAAGCCTTATCTACAATAGCATCATCCCAAGTCTGTGCCTGAATCAATTCATTATTTTCAAAAATACGAGCACCATTGGCAACAACTAGAACCACTCGATCCACCAAGTGCTCCAGTAGTTGCCTCATACGGTGAATTTCATTGCCCGTCGCGATGACAAAACGAATCCCCCTTTGATCCAACTGATCTAAAATTTTTTCCAAGCGTGGGAGATCAAGCTGGCCTCTAGCATCCAGCAAGGTCCCATCCATATCTGTCGCAATTACCTTAATCGTCATTTACTTTCCTCTGGATTCAAGTTAGTCCCACTTCAATCCCACATGTTCGTTCATTTCTTTATAGGCTGTATCAATTCGTTCCTTAGTCGCTTCATCTAACTGATCACGATGACTGCCACCCTCGATAAAATCTTCTAAGATATAGGTTTGATAATGATATAGGGGATATCCTTCTGGTGAAAAGGTTCCCTTTGGTGTTCGATTGACCCAAGTTGGATGAGCTTTAGCTGTGTCAATAGTTGTTTTTCCACCTTTTTTCTTGACAGTTACATCCATAAGAACACCACGCTCAGTCCACTTCGCATTGTCTACACCAGTCATTGTTTCAATACGTTGGTTAGAAATAAAGTTTCCCATAGAATAGATGATAAGTTTTTTCTCTCCATCTTTTTCAACAGTCTCTGATGGCTCAACTACGTGTGGATGGCCTCCAAAGATAATATCCGCTCCCCATTCAATCATCTTGTGGTATAAAGCCTTTTGCTCTTCAGTCGGTTCTATGCGATACTCAACACCCATCTGAGGCATGATAACAGTAATGTCCGCTTCCTTCTCTGCACGCTCAATTTCAGCCTTCATCTTATCTTCGTTTAGGTCTGAAAGATAGCGATTATAATCTTCTTGAGAAATACTTTGCTCAATTCCATTAAATCCATAAGAATAAGCCAAAAGTGCAACCTTGATACCGTTCACTTCCTTGATAACGAGTGGAGCTTGATCACGTGACTCGTGCGTATAAACTCCAATAGGTGTCATTCCTGCCTTTTCAATAGAATCTGCTGTTGAAATAACTCCTTCAATTTGCGAATCTAAAATATGATTATGGGCTAAATCTAAAACATGATACCCAGCATCTTTAATAGCATCCATTACTTGACCAGGAGCATTAAATAAAGGATACCCCGCTAAATAATGATCTTTATTAATAGTTCCTTCAAAATCACCTATGGCCAAATCAGCCTGTTTGAGCCAAGGTTTAACATACTCAAAATTCTCATGAAAATCATAGCTGCCATCTTCCTTTTTAGCTGACATATAGATAATATCATGGTAAAGTAAATCTCCATGGGCCATAATACGAGCACTTGTTTCTTCTTCCTGATCTTTAGATTTTTGATTTGTCTTATTTGCTTCTTTAGAAATGGCATCCTTTTTTTGACTGGTCAAGGGGATTCCTTGGAAACTTTCAAACAGCAAGACCAAGCCCATTGATAAAGCAACTGCTAGCAAGAGTATCGCCACAAATCCCTTATTACTCCACTTGCGATAACTCCTAAAAAAGTTTACAAAGCCTCTCACAAAATGAAAAACTGGTCCACGTTTATGTCTATCTTGTCTTCTTTGCATCTTCATTCTCCCTACTTTCTAATGCAAGCCTTTTCTTTTTATTATATCACAGATAAGTAATTCTTTCACAATTGAATCGAACCTACTAGGTATTTTCTATAAAAGCTAGATGCCGAAATGCTTTCATTCCTTGTCATTTTGTGATATCATGTAGAGGTAATGAAAGGAGAGAAAATGTCTGCAATAGAACGTATTACAAAAGCTGCTCACTTAATTGATATGAACGATATTATCCGCGAAGGGAATCCTACTCTACGCGCAGTTGCTGAGGAAGTCACTTTCCCCCTATCTGATCAAGAAATCATTCTTGGCGAAAAGATGATGCAATTCCTCAAACATTCCCAAGATCCTGTCATGGCTGAAAAGATGGGACTCCGCGGTGGGGTTGGACTTGCTGCTCCTCAATTAGATATCTCAAAACGCATTATCGCTGTTTTGGTACCAAATATTGTCGAAGAAGGCGAAACTCCAGAGGAAGCTTACGACTTGCAAGCTATTATGTACAATCCAAAAATCGTCTCTCACTCTGTTCAAGACGCTGCTCTTGGTGAAGGAGAAGGTTGCCTATCTGTTGACCGCAACGTGCCTGGCTATGTTATTCGCCATGCCCGCGTTACTGTTGACTACTTTGACAAGGATGGAGAAAAATACCGTATCAAGCTCAAAGGCTACAACTCCATCGTTGTTCAGCATGAAATTGACCACATCAACGGTATCATGTTTTACGATCGTATCAATGAAAAAGACCCATTTGCAGTTAAAGATGGTTTACTGATTCTAGAATAAAGAAAATCCCGTTGCAAGACGGGGTTTTGTGTTATAATAGAGGCATGAAAACAAATGATATTGTCTATGGCGTCCACGCCGTTACCGAAGCTCTCCTTGCAAACACTGGCAACAAACTCTACCTCCAAGAAGATCTCCGAGGTAAGAATGTTGAGAAAGTCAAGGAACTGGCTACAGAAAAGAAGGTGTCCATTTCTTGGACTTCAAAAAAATCCCTCTCTGAGATGACTGAAGGTGCTGTCCACCAAGGTTTTGTTCTACGAGTGTCTGAATTTGCCTATAGCGAGCTAGATTACATTCTTGCCAAAACACGCCAAGAAGAAAATCCTTTGCTATTGATTCTGGACGGGTTAACTGATCCTCACAACTTAGGCTCCATCTTAAGAACCGCTGATGCGACCAATGTTTCAGGAGTCATCATTCCCAAGCACCGTGCTGTCGGAGTAACTCCTGTCGTTGCCAAAACAGCCACAGGTGCTATTGAACACGTTCCGATTGCCCGAGTAACCAATCTCAGTCAAACTTTAGATAAACTCAAGGATGAAGGCTTCTGGACCTTTGGAACAGATATGAATGGGACTCCTTGCCATAAATGGAATACAAAAGGGAAAATTGCTCTCATCATCGGAAATGAAGGAAAAGGCATTTCTAGCAACATCAAAAAACAGGTCGATGAAATGATTACCATTCCGATGAATGGACATGTTCAAAGCCTTAATGCCAGTGTTGCTGCAGCCATTCTCATGTACGAAGTTTTTCGAAATAGACTATAAAAAAAGTTTCCAGTCATCTGATTGGAAACTTTTTTATGATTAACTATGTTCGGTAATAAACTTATAAGCTTCTTGACCAGCGATAGCTCCATCTCCAACTGCTGTTGTTACTTGGCGAAGGTCTTTCAAGCGAACATCTCCAACTGCAAAGATACCGTCAACTGCAGTTTTCATGTGGTTATCTGTCACAATCCAGCCTGCCTGATCTTGGATATTTAATTCTTTAACAAAATCGCTAAGAGGGTCCAAACCAACATAGATAAAGACACCACCGAAGGCTTGTTCTGTCACTTGACCTGTTTTCACATTTTCAAAGACGACAGATTCTACTCGGTTTTCACCCTTGATTTCCTTGACTACAGAGTCCCAGATAAAGCTGATTTTCTCATTCGCAAAGGCGCGGTCTTGTAAAACCTTTTGGGCACGAAGTTGGTCACGACGGTGAACAATGGTAACAGTCTTAGCAAAACGAGTCAAGAAGATAGCTTCTTCGACAGCTGAATCTCCACCACCAACTACCAACAAATCTTGGTCACGGAAGAAAGCACCATCACACACGGCACAGTAGGAAACACCACGACTGTTCAGTTCTTCTTCTCCAGGGACTCCCAAAGGACGGTGTTTAGAGCCAGTCGCTACGATAACTGTACGTGTTTCATATGTTTGGTCATCAGTAATCACTTTCTTAAAACCACCATGGTCTTCGACATTTTCAACATATCCATAAATATGCTCAACACCAAGATTTTCAAGCGGTTCAAACATTTTTTCTGCCAATTCTGGCCCACTAATATTAGCGTATCCTGGGTAATTTTCGATATCCGATGTATTATTCATCTGACCACCTGGCAGACCACCTTCAATCAAGGCTACTTTCAGATTGCTTCGAGCAGCATACAAGGCTGCAGTCATCCCTGCAGGTCCAGCACCGATAATAATAGTATCGTACATATAGATTCCTTCTTTCTTGTTGTAACTATCTTTATTCTAACTCTTTCTTATCAACCATGCAAGGATTATGCCTTGAAAACAAGAATTAAACTCATAACCGCAAAGGATAATACTGGAACAACCAAGACCCCAATCATAATCATATCATAGAGATGGGCTTGGCGAGCCTTGGCTGTCTTATCAACTCCCGACATGGCTCTCAGTCCAATCCAAATCCCTAAAAAAATCAGGACAAGGATGGTGGTCAAGATCAAACTCTCGAAATATAAAGAAAATAGTTGCAGTAGCATGATTTCTCTCATTTCTATCTTTTTTAAAGAGTAAACTCAGCTAGTCCAGCTAACTGAGTTTTCCCTTATCTATTATATCAAATATAAGTCCGTTTGTAACTAGCGAAGAATTCTTTTGTCCGCTCTTCTTTAGGATGGTGGATAATCTCATCCGGTGTTCCAGACTCAATGATTTTCCCCTTATCTAAGAAGAGAATCTTATCAGCCACTTGGGCTACAAAGGACATATCGTGACTGACCAAAATCATAGTCTGTCCTGACTTAGCAGCATCTGCAATAGACTTCTCTACTTCACCGACCAATTCTGGGTCAAGAGCTGAAGTTGGTTCGTCTAAGAGCAAGACATCTGGTTTCATGGCAAGAGCACGCGCCAAGGCAACCCGTTGCTTTTGTCCCCCTGATAAATGACGAGGATAATGGTTTTCACGGTCTGAAAGCCCAACCTTAGCCAACTCTTCCTTGGCAATCTTGGTTGCTTCTTGGTCGGATAATTTCTTGACAACAACCAAGCCTTCTTTCACATTATCAAGTGCTGTTCGGCGTTCAAACAAATTAAACTGTTGGAAAACCATAGACAACTTACGGCGTAGGGCAAGGATTTCTTCTTGAGTGATTTTAGAAAAATCAACTGAGAAATCATCAATCTGAATAGAGCCACTGTCAGGTGTTTCAAGATAATTGAGACTACGAAGGAAGGTTGATTTTCCAGCTCCTGAAGAACCAATCAAGGCTACAACTTCCCCTTTTTGAATATCCAAGTTCAGATGATCCAAGACAGTCTGTCCTGAAAAGGATTTGCTTAAATTCGAAATCTTAATCATTAACGAAGGTCTCCTTTCACATCTGTTTGCACTGTATCGGGTGCAGAAATAGCCATTTTTCTCTCGATGAAACGACCAAGGCTTTCAATTCCGATATTGACTACCCAATAAACAAGGGCAACGGAGATAAAGCGTTCAAAGTAGCGGTAATCAGCTCCACCCAAAATCTGAGCTTGGGCAAAGACTTCCACAACACCCGCACTAAAGGCTAGAGAAGTTCCTTTGGTCAAGCCGATTAGGGAATTGATTAAGGTTGGAGTCGCCACAACGGCCGCATTTGGAATAATCACGCGACGATAAACTTGCGCTCGGGTCATCCCCAGACTGCGTGCCGCCTCAATCTCACCAGGATTGACTGAGAGAATGGCTGCACGAATGGTTTCACTAGCATAAGCTGCTTCATTAAAGGCAAAGGCGACAATTGCAAAAGCAGCGGCTGGAATCGCATTGATATTGAAACCAGTTCCCCATTGCTGATTGAGAGCTTTCAAAGCCAAAGGAATTCCGTAGTAGGTCAACATGAGTTGCACCAAAATCGGTGTCCCTTTTAAGAAGCTAACAAAGAAGGCCTGCAAGGGGTATAAAATTTTGACACGATTGATCTTCACAATGGCAAAAAGAAGCGCCAAAACCAAGCCAAAAAGAGCACCACCAATGGTCAACATAATCGTTATTGGAAGTTGTTGGACAATTCTCGGGATTCCATCAAAGACCGAACGCAAGCTAAAAAGCTTGCCATCCGGAATCAATTGCATCAAGTTTTGGTACCAATCTGATGCTAAAATCGTTGTAACATTCATAAAAACATCCTCTCCTGATAATGATTCATTCTACCATACTTTTGCCGTCAATGAAATTATTTGCTACGGTCAGGTACAGACTTTGTCTACCTACTAGTTTATCATACTTTGAAACAGGGAGGTTATATATTTTATCTATCAAAGAGATAGATAAAAACTATTTCAATCCCAATTCTTCATAAGCTTTTCGATAACCGATTTGCTTAACAGTTCCATTTTCTACTAAAATGGGGCGTTTTAACAACATACCGTCGCTTGCTAGCAACTCAGCTGCTTCTTGGTTTGACAGACTTCCTACCTTATCTTTCAGCCCCAATTCACGGTATTTGATCCCACTGGTGTTGAAAAATTGCTTCAACTCAAAACCCGAGGTTTCTAGCCAGTTTAAAATGACTTCTTGGCTAGGTGTTTCTTCAACGATATGGATGGCTTTATAGTCCACACCGAGTTGGTTTAATTCTTGTTTTGCTTTTTTACAAGTTGAACATTTTGGATATTCGATAAATTCTAACATGTCTTTCACTTTCTATTTTATATCTTTAAAATCTGCGCCTTCATGCTCCAAGAGCCAAGCTTTCTTTTCCACTCCTGCAGCATAACCTGTCAGACGCTTGCCAGCTCCCAGCACCCGATGACAAGGTACTAGGATAGACCACGGATTGCGTCCTATCGCTCCACCAATTGCTTGAGCAGAATCCACTTGTAGCTCTTGGGCTATTTGTCCATAGGTCACTGTCTGACCATAAGGAATTCCCTGTAGATAGGACCAAACTCGCTTTTCAAAATCCGTTCCGATTGGAGCCAAGGGCAAGTCGGATAAATCCTGAGACTTGCCTTTAAAGTAATCATCTAAGCAAGCAATAACTGGATCTAAAATTGGATGACTAACAACTGCTTCTATCGTCTCATCTCCTAGTCCTCTCTCAAAATGCTTCTGCTCCTGCACCCAAATGCCATACAGATATTGCTCGTCGGCAACCAAAGACAAGGTTCCTATTGGCGAAAAGTAGAGCATTTTTACGTACATCTTTTGCATTATTTCTTTAATTTTTGATAGGCCAAGCGTTCGCCATCAACAGGCACTTTACCAACCTGTTTAAAACCAAGTTTTTCAAAAATATGCTGCATGACCTTGTTTGCAACATGCGTATCTGAGCGAAAATCTAGATAGTCAAAACCTTCAATCAAGCCCTCTAAAAAGGTTTGAGCAACTCCTTGTCCCTGTACATCTGCTGCCACAGCAATACGGTGAAAGACTAGGTACTCTGACTCTCCAGCTTGCCATTTTCCTTCATAAATGGCTTCATAGGCTGCCTCTGGACTCTTGGTCACAGCAGCATAGGCTAGCAGTTCTCCCTCTTCCAAGGCTACATAGGCTTGACCTGAGATAATATCTTCAATAATAATATCAGCATTTGGATAGCCATTTTGCCACTGGTCACTACCAGCATCTGCTAAACATTTTTTAGCATCTTCCATCACCTGCATGATGGCATCTACTTCATTTGGAAAAGCTAAACGAATTTCCATCTTTTCTCCTCATTTCTGACTAGTTTCTCCCATCATAGCATAATTTAAGTCTTTCTACAAGCAGTTAAAACTTGACTTTCTGTTTTTATTATTTTATAATCTAGTTATTAAAACTAGATAAAAAGGAGTTGAAAATGAAAACTACCTTTTCCTACCCCAAATGGGCAGAAATCCCAAATATTGACCTCTATCTAGACCAGGTTTTACTCTATGTCAATCAGGTCTGCGCCCCTATCTCTCCTGATAAAGACAAGGGCCTAACAGCATCCATGGTCAACAATTATGTGAAACATGGTTACCTGACAAAGCCTGACAAGAAAAAATACCAACGCCAACAGATTGCCCGTCTGATTGCTATCACAACTCTTAAGTCGGTATTTTCTATTCAAGAAATAGCACAAACACTTAATACTCTACAAACTCAAGCAAGTTCAGACCAACTCTACGATGCTTTTGTGGACTACATGAACCAAGGAATTGACCCAGCTAACCCCATTATCCAAACCAGCTGCCAAACCGTTAAACTTTATCATCAAACCCTAGCCATAATCCATCATACTCAAGAGGAGGTAATCCAATGAACACTAGTCTTAAACTCAGCAAACAACTCAGTTTTGGAGAAGAGATTGCTAATAGCGTGACCCATGCCGTAGGTGCAGTCATCATGCTCATCTTACTCCCCATTTCATCCACCTATAGTTATGAAGCACACGGATTTTTATCCTCTATCGGTGTATCCATTTTCGTCATCAGTCTTTTTCTCATGTTCCTATCATCCACCATTTATCACTCTATGGCCTATGGTTCAACCCACAAATATGTCTTACGAATCATTGACCATTCTATGATTTATGTGGCTATCGCAGGCTCATACACGCCCGTCGTCTTGACCTTAATGAATAACTGGTTTGGCTATCTGATTATTGCTATCCAGTGGGGAACGACCATCTTTGGTATTCTCTATAAAATATTTGCTAAAAAAGTCAATGAGAAATTTAGCCTTGCTCTTTACCTGATTATGGGCTGGTTGGTTCTGGCTATCATTCCAGCCATTATCAGTCAAACGACACCCATTTTCTGGAGTCTCATGGTAACTGGCGGACTTTGTTATACAGTTGGAGCTGGATTTTACGCCAAGAAAAAACCTTATTTCCACATGATTTGGCATCTCTTTATCCTAGCAGCATCTGCCCTCCAATACATCGCCATTGTTTATTACATGTAAAAAAGTTGAGAAATTCAATCTCAACTTTTTTCTTTACACATATTGATAAAGTACTGGTGCAAGCGAACATCATCAGTCAGTTCTGGATGAAAAGAAGTTACCAGCATATTTTTTTCTTGGCCAGCAACGATTTGATCTTCAACTCTTGCTAGAATTTCTACACCCTCTCCAACACTACTGATAATCGGACCACGAATAAAGGTCATTGGAATCTGACCGACTCCCTTACATTCTGCTTCCGTGTAGAAACTTCCTAATTGGCGCCCATAGGCATTGCGCTCGACCACTATATCCATAGTTCCTAGATGACTCTCTTCCTGAGAAGTAATTTCCTTAGCCAGCAAAATTAAACCCGCACAGGTTCCAAAGGCTGGTAAGCCAGAAAGAATGGCTTCTCGAATGGGAAGCAACATTCCCTGATCACGTAAGAGCTTGCCCATGGTTGTAGATTCCCCACCAGGTAATATCAAACCGGACAAGTCACTCTGATATTGCTGAAAATCATCTAGATTTCTGATTTCGACACTCTCGACTCCTAATTGCTCTAGTACTTTTGCATGTTCTGCAAAGGCCCCTTGCAAGGCCAATATTCCGATTTTCATCTATTTTCCTCGCTCAGCCATGAGGATTTGTATCTCATTTTCATTGATACCAACCATGGCTTCTCCTAAATCTTCAGAGATTTGAGCCAAGATTTGAGGATTTCGGAAATTAGTTACCGCTTTGACAATGGCACTCGCTCGTTTAACAGGATCTCCTGACTTAAAAATACCTGAACCGACAAAGACGCCCTCTGCTCCCAATTGCATCATCAGCGCGGCATCTGCTGGCGTTGCAACGCCTCCAGCCGCAAAGTTTACAACTGGCAATTTTCCATGTTCATGGACATATTGAACCAATTCTACAGGGACTTGTAAGTCCTTGGCGGCAACATAAAGTTCGTCCTCACGTAGGTTTTGAATGCGGCGAATTTCCTGATTCATCATGCGCATATGACGAACAGCTTGGACGATATCCCCCGTACCCGGTTCTCCTTTGGTACGAATCATAGAAGCACCTTCAGCGATACGACGCAAGGCTTCACCCAAGTCCTTAGCCCCACAGACAAAAGGAACTTGGAATTCTTTTTTGTCCACATGGAAACGGTCGTCTGCTGGAGATAAAACTTCACTCTCATCGATATAGTCAATCTCAATAGCCTCTAAAATCTGAGCTTCAACAAAATGCCCGATTCTGACCTTGGCCATTACTGGAATGCTAACCGCTTCTTGGATTTCCTTAATCATCTTTGGATCACTCATACGGGAAACCCCACCAGCTGCACGAATATCAGCCGGAATCCGCTCCAAGGCCATCACAGCTGCCGCACCAGCAGCTTCTGCAATACGGGCCTGTTCAGGATTCTGAACGTCCATGATAACGCCAGCTTTAAGCATTTGTGCTAAGTTTTTATTTAATTCATAACGATTTTCAGTCATTTGTTTTATCCTCATCATTTGTATTGGTAGCTACCATTTCATTTTAAGTTAGATTAAAATGAAGTACAAGATAAAAAAAACGTAATTGTGTGGGTACAGATTGGCTAAAAAAACTATCTGACCTTAGCTTAAGGCCAGATAGTTCATCAAATTTTATTTTTCAGCTGTAAGGGCAGCCATTGTGATGTAGTTATATGGTTTGTTGAAGTGTGGCAAGAAGAATAGGTCTGTCAATGCCAATTTATCAATTGTCACATGTTCTTGGATAGCAAGTGAGAACATGTGGATTCCCATGCTGATTGCAGAATCGCGTGAAACCATTTGTGCACCAAGAATTTCACGGCTATCTTTGTCAAAGACAATCTTGATGGCTACTTCATGGTTATCATGTTTCATGAATTCTGGTTTTTGAAGATCGTTAAAGCCTGTTTCAGTTGCATTGTAACCAGCAGCTTTAGCTTTTTCAAGAGTCAAACCAGTTGAAACCATGTGAAGACCGTAGATTGAGATACCGTTTGATCCTTGAACACCGATTCCTTCCAATTCATGTCCACATGCGTTATATGCACCAACGATACCAGTACGAACAGCGTTTGAAGCAAGCGCAATGTAGCTAGTGTCTTTACGAGCGTTGTCATAAACAGTCGCACAGTCACCTACTGCGTAAACGCCTGGGATAGATGTTTCTTGTTTTTTGTCTACAAGGAAGGCACCGTTACGGAAGAGTTCAATTTTTCCATCAGCAAGGGCTGTGTTTGGACGGAAACCAACTGCAAGGATAACCATATCCACATCAAAAGTTTCTTTATCAGTAATCAAGCGTTCAACTTTACCGTCACCCTCGATTGCTTTAACAGTTTGACCAAGCGCCAAGCGGATGTTGTGGTCTTCCAAGTTCTTCGCCATCATTTGTGTGAAGTCTTTGTCATAGTAACCGTTCAAAACAGTATCAACGATATCAACAAGGACAACTTCTTTTCCAAGACGTTCAAAGGCTTCAGCAAGTTCAACACCGATATAACCACCACCAACAACGGCGATTCGGTCAAGGTGTTGACTCTTATCAGACAATTTGTGAATCACTTCTTCAGCGTTTTGGTACAATTTAACGAATTGTACGTTTTCAAGAGTTGCTTTAAATTCGCGGTTCCCTTTAACAATTTCAACACCTTCGATTGGTGGCAAGATTGGTGTAGAACCTGTAGCGAAAATCAATTTATCGTATGATTCTTTGTGCTCTTTCCCTTCAACTTCTGCTGTAACTACTTTGTTATCATAGTCGATTGAAAGAACTGGTGAGTTCATGTATACCTTAGCACCTTTAGCTTCCAATTTTTCTTTATCAGAATAGAACAAGCCTTCAGCACCGTCGATTTGTTCCCCAATCCAAAGGGCCATTCCGCAACCTAGGAAAGAGATGTTAGAGTTTTGGTCAAATACAACGATTTCGTTTTCATTTCCAAAATTATCCAACATAGTATTAATACATGCTGTACCAGCGTGGTTAGCACCAACTACAACGATTTTACTCATAGAAAAATTCCTACCTTCAATTTTAAATTTACTCTTCTAGTATATCATTTACTGTTAGCGTTTACAAGAGTTTAGTTAATTTTCCCGATTTTTTTGTAAAAAAATGTAAATAATCTGTATTTTATCAGGCTTTCTTACAATTACTCTTTTTTCCTGAGCATATTTCTTGACAAGTTTACAAATTTTATTTGTGAAAACGCTGACTTTGTGGTATGCTAGTATCATGGAAAGAAAATGTAAGGGGTTAAATTTAATATAAATTTACTATATTTCATCCTTCTTTTCATAAGAGAAAGGAGTTGGTAGCTTGCCTCTTAGTTCACATTCTGAACGGCTAATGGGGACTACTATCACTATTTCATTAGTGGATGAGCGAGCCGATATCTTGCTCCAAAAATCCTTTGATTTGCTCAAAGAGTTAGAATATCGTTTCAATGCCAATAGCCAAGAATCTGAGTTGATGGAAATCAATTATCAAGCTGGAATAGCTCCAGTCAAGGTTCATCCTGATTTGTTTGAATTGATTTCACTTGGATTAGAACATAGCCTAGCGCCCTCTAGTCATCTCAACATCAGCATTGGTCCCTTGATTCAAACCTGGCGCATCGGTTTTTCAGATGCCAAAGTGGCCCAACCTCAAGAAATTGAATCGGTGCTACCTTTAATCAATCCTCATTATATCGAGTTAGATTCTTCCACTTCCACTGTGTTTTTAAAACAGAAAGGAATGAAGATTGATCTTGGTTGTTTAGCCAAGGGTTATAGTGCGGATAAGGTTGCCCAATTTCTGAGAGAAGAGGGAGTGACATCAGCCTTGATTAATTTGGGAGGAAATATCCTAACCATTGGTAAAAATCAGGAAAGAGGCAATCAGCCTTGGCAAATCGGGATTCAAGACCCAGCCAATCCTAGGGGAAATCACTTAATGACCATCCCTGTTGTCAATAAATCTGTCGTGACTTCAGGCATTTATGAACGTCATCTGACAGTCGATGGAAAAGACTACCATCATATTTTTGACAGTCAAACAGGATATCCTGTTGAAACGGAACTAGCTAGTCTGACAATCATCTCTGATAAATCAGTCGATGGCGAAATCTGGACAACTCGACTCTTTGGAGAAAGACCTGCTTCTATCCTCTGGCAAGTCGAAAGTTTGGAGGGCATAGAAGCCATCCTTATCGATAAAGAAGGTCATCTAAGCTGTTCTTCAGGAATTCCTACTCTATAGAAATAGATGTTTCAATGGAGTTTTAAAATCGTATTATGTAAAAAGAGAAAGGAAATCTCATGTTAAAACTTATTGCTATTGTTGGAACAAATTCAAAACGTTCTACAAACCGCCAATTGCTTCAATACATGCAAAAACACTTTGCTGAAAAAGCTGAAATTGAACTTGTTGAAATTAAAGACATTCCTGTCTTCAATAAACCAGCTGACAAGCAAGTACCTGCTGAAATTTTAGAAATTGCTGCCAAAATTGAAGAGGCAGATGGCGTTATTATCGGTACTCCTGAGTATGACCACTCTATCCCAGCTGTTTTGATGAGCGCTCTTGCTTGGTTGTCATACGGTATTTACCCACTTTTGAACAAACCAATCATGATTACTGGTGCTTCTTACGGTACGCTTGGTTCATCACGTGCCCAATTACAACTTCGCCAAATCTTGAATGCTCCAGAAATTAAAGCAAGTGTCCTTCCAGATGAATTCTTGCTTTCACATTCTCTTCAAGCTTTCAACCCAAGTGGAGACCTAGTGGATCTTGATGTTATTAAAAAATTGGATGCCACTTTTGACGACTTCCGTATCTTTGTAAAAATTACTGAAAAATTGCGCAACGCACAAGCCCTACTTCGCAAAGATGCTGAAGACTTTGACTGGGAAAATTTGTAAGATAGGAGACCAAAAAGAATGAAATTTGTTGGACTTGTAGGATCAAACTACGATCAATCATATAACCGTAAACTCTTGGAATTCATCCGTCGTCACTTCAAACTCAAATTTGAATTAGAAGTTCTTGAAATTGACGAAGTTCCAATGTTTAACCAAGATGAAAAATGGGACGAAAGTTTCCAATTACGTCTTTTGTATAACAGAATTACACGTGCTGATGGTGTCATTATCGCTACTCCTGAGCACAACCACACAATCTCAGCTTCTCTTAAATCTGTTCTTGAATGGCTTTCATATGAAGTTCATCCATTTGAAAACAAACCAGTCATGATTGTGGGTGCTTCTTACTATGACCAAGGTACTTCTCGTGCCCAAGTTCACCTTCGTAAGATTCTTGACGCTCCAGGTGTCAATGCCTACACACTTCCTGGAAATGAATTCCTTCTTGGTAAAGCTAAAGAAGCTTTTGATGTTAATGGAAATATCACAAATGAAGGAACTATTAATTTCCTTGAAACATGCTTGGACAACTTTGTAAAATACGTGGGAGTCGTTTCAAAATTGAAAAAACCAAAACCAATTGAGCCAGAAGATTTATATTGTACAAATTCAATTGCAACTACCATCCAAGGTGTTGATCCAGATGATCCTGAATGGGTAGAAAAAGCTGCTGAACTTGTTGGAGCTGTTTCTGGAGATACTTACGTTAAATTAGACCACGGTATCTTGACAGTTAACCAAATTGATATGTTCTTGAAGGCAATGCCATTTGAATTGACATTTGCAGATGATAACAATCAATTTTTGTACTTTAATAACGCCCACCAAGACCCAGATACAATGTTTGGTAAACGTGTCCGTGCTCAATCAGGAAATAGATTAGGGACAGTACACGGTACATTGCCAGATTCTAGAATGAAAAACGTTGAATGGGTTGTCGGTGTATTGCGTAACGGAGATCAAGAATATGTCCGTACAATTGTGCCAGGAACACCTGAAGGTGTTATTAATACCCATAATTACCAAGCAATGTACTACCCAGATGGTTCATATGCTGGAATTAATGAGATTATCTTTAATTTCCAACCATGGCTTGATTGGTACCTCAATACAACTGGTCAACGTTTAGTCGGTGGAAATGCTGCAGCTCCTGCTGGCGGACATGGTCACGGCGATGCAGATGCTACATCTGGAGCTTCTGATTCAGGCGATGCCGGTGGTCACGGTGGTGGCGCTGACGCTACATCTGGAGCAAGTAACTAATCATTTTAGGAACCATCTTGGTTCCTTTTTTTAGCAAAAAAAAGACTAGCAGTTTTTGTCTGCTAGTCTTTTAGTTATTATTTCATCTATCTTTGTTAAAAGAAAGAATACTTATTATGAGTTTGGATCATCAAGACTACGACCATGTAAACCTTTTTCACGTTGGACTTGGCGTAGTTTTTCTGGTGTAACATCGTTTCCTTCTTCATCCACAATTTTGATTCCCTCAATGTGGTGACGAACAGAGCGACGATAACCTTCGATGTACTCCTCACGTAGTTTAGCTTGTTCCACTTTTTCTTCTGGTGTCAAGCCTTCTGCTTTTTTCTTTTTAGCAAGCTCGTTGATACGATCAATTTTTTTCTGATCCATTTCTTCTCCTTTGTGATAAGATAAAGTCCGTTTATCAAATTTTATTTAGTGTTAATTTGGTTAAAACGAGCAAGTTTAGCTGCTTTTTGAGTTAAATGAGACAAGATAGCCAAACGATTTTGACGGACAGTCTGATCTTCTGCCATTACCATGGTATTCTCAAAGAAAGCATCAATAACTGGACTAAGCGCAAAGAGTTGTTTCAATTGCTGACTTGCAGAACCTGATAAAACAAGCGTATCTACTGCTTCAGCCAAGGTTTTTTCTTGATCATTTTCAAAGAGTGCTGAATCAACTGTGGCAACTTCTTCTGCCTTCTCAGCCAAATTAAAGGCACGAGAGAGCGATTCAATAGATGGTTTGAAGTCTTCTTCCTTGCTTGCTTCTACGAGAGCACTTGCTGCTTCCAACATATCCGCCACAACAAAGTTTGAACTTGCAAGTACTGCTTCCTTGATATCTTTTGGAGTAGAACCCATCATCTTATCAACACGAGCCTTGATAAAGTCCATAACTTCAGCTTTATTTTCATAAGTCAAGCTATCAAATTTCAATGCATAAAGGCTATCAATCAGCTCATCCATAGCAATATGCCAACCAAAGGCATCCAAGATACGAACTACACCTTGAGTTGCACGACGAAGGGCATAAGGGTCATTAGAACCTGATGGAATCAAACCTACTGAGAAGAAGCTCAAAATCATATCCAATTTGTCTGCAATGGCAAGCACTGCGCCGACCTTGCTCTCTGGAAGTTCTCCTTCAGCTGAAGTAGGCATGTAGTGTTCACGAATAGCAGCTGCCACCGCTGGAGTTTCACCAGCAAGAAGGGCATATTTCTCTCCCATAATTCCTTGTAGTTCATCAAATTCACCAACCATCCCAGTCAACAAGTCAAACTTGTAAATGGCTGCTGCACGGGCTAAGTCAATCGTTTCATCCGCTGACAAGCCTGCTTTTTCTGCCAAGAGAATAGCAATCTGACCCGTACGAATCATGTGTTCACGAAGGGAACCAATCTTCTCATGGAAGGTGACATTGTTTAATTTTTCAACAAGGTCAGAAATAACCAATTTTTGGTCTTCACGCCAGAAGAATTCTCCGTCTTCTAAACGAGCTACCAAGACTTTTTCATTTCCTTTGATAACATTTTCCAAATGCTCTGCATTTCCGTTACGAACAGAAATGAAGTTTGGCAAGAGTTTTCCATCTTGATCACGAACAACAAAGTAACGTTGGTGTTCCTTCATCGAAGTCACCAAAACTTCTTCTGGAACTTCAAGGTATTTGGCATCAAAACTTCCCATAAAGGCAGTTGGGTATTCCACCAAGTTCAAAACTTCGTTCAGCAAATCCGCATCAATTTCGATGCGTACACCATGTTTTACCTCAATTTCCTTGATTTGGTCAACAATCATTTGCTCACGTTCACGTGGATCTGCGATTACAAACTGCTTACGAAGATCTTCTTCATAGCTCAAAGCTGACTGAATTTTGGTTTCTTTCCCCAAGAAACGATGACCACGGCTGACACGGTCTCCCTTGATATCAAGGAAATCCAAATCAAACTCTTCTTCATCTAAAAGAACAGTTAAAGTGTGAACAGGGCGGATGTATTCAAAGGTGTTGTTAGCCCAGTGCATGCTGACAGGGAAAGTCAGTGACTTCAAGACATCTACAACACCAGGAACAATGGCTTCAACTGCTTGACCAATTTCTTCCTTAGTGACATAGACATATTCTTCACCCTTGATTTCACGGAATTCAATATCTTCAACTGTCAAGCCTTTCCCACGGACAAATCCTTGAGCTGCTTTGGTGAAGCTTCCATCACCATCCAAGGCAATTTTCTTTGCTGGCCCCTTAAAATCTTCAGTCAAATCAGACTGTTTATCTGCAAGACCAGTCACACGAACAGCCAAACGACGTGGTGTTGAGAAGGTTTGAATAGCTTCAAAAGACAAGCGATTTTCCTTTAGGAAGGCTGCCATTTTTTCGCCTAGTTGTTTTTCACTTGGTGTGACAACATAGGCTGGTAATTCTTCAAGACCGAGTTCTACTAATAAGTTTTTTGTCATGTTTTTTCTCCGAAAAATATCTTTTTATTTTCCAGTTTGCCTTATGTGATTGGCACGCAAGCAACCAACTTCGTTGTTTCATTGCTAAAATTGGAGCCAAAAGTCTCCAATTTTGCCTAGTATCCTTAGTTTCACTAAGGATACCTTCATCACTGCGGCAACTGGCTCAGGGCTCACTCTGTTCGCCCATTTTCGTAATTTGTCACTCTCTTTATTCTGCCTCTTCTGCTAAGAGTTTAGCTCGGGTTTCTTCATCCAAAAGTGGGTAGCCTAGGCGTTTGCGTTCTGCGACAAAGGTTTTGGCTACGACACGGGCCAAGTTACGGATACGAGCGATATATCCTGCGCGCTCTGTTACAGATACGGTACCACGCGCATCAAGCAGGTTAAAGGTATGTGAACATTTGAGAACATAGTCATAGGCAGGGTGTACCAATCCTTCTTCCAAGGCGCGACCAGCTTCTTTTTCAAACTTATCAAAGTTTTCAAGCAACATTTCTTGATCCGAAATTTCAAATGAATATTTTGAATGCTCGTACTCAGGCTGGATAAAGATTTCTCCGTATTTTACACCATCAGCCCATTCGATATCATAGACAGAATCCACTTCCTGAATATAAGAAGCCAAGCGCTCCAAACCATAGGTAACTTCCGCAGTCACAGGACCAGTTGCCAATCCACCAACTTGTTGGAAATAAGTAAATTGAGTAATTTCCATCCCATCAAGCCAAACTTCCCAACCAAGACCAGCTGAACCAGTTGATGGGTTTTCCCAGTTGTCCTCAACGAAACGAATATCATGTTCCAAAGGATTGATTCCCAATTTTTCCAAAGATTCAAGGTAAAGTTCTTGGATATTTGATGGAGAAGGCTTCATAACCACTTGGAATTGGTGGTGTTGGTAAAGACGGTTTGGGTTTTCCCCGTAACGACCGTCAGCGGGACGACGTGATGGTTCTACATAAGCCGCATTCCATGGCTCAGGTCCGATAGCACGAAGGAAAGTGTAAGGACTCATGGTTCCCGCACCTTTTTCATTGTCATAAGCCTGCATAAGCATACAACCTTGATCATTCCAAAATTGTTGCAAAGTCAAAATAATTTCTTGAAATGTTAATTTCTTAGACATTGAATACTCCTTAATAAAAATAATTTCTTGCGACACGAGTCTGCCTCGTCGATCATACGAGGCAAGACGAGTTAGTACTGCATCTAGCTCAGGCACTCTAGTGCTGAGCGTAAGGCATCCCGACTGTAAGGAGGTCTCTGCCACTGACGCAGTGAAATGTTAATTTCTTAGACATTGTTTACTCCTTTAATTTATATTATCTTCTTAGATTCATTTATCAAGCAACCAAGAAAAAGCTGGCTCCTGAAAAATATGACGTTTGGGAACAGTTTGTAAATTCTGATCGCATTCATCTATTGTACCTAATTTTAAAGCACAGACTTCTGGTATATTTTCTTGAACAGTGAAAATTTGACTATGACAGTTCTGGCAGTAATAACGTTGTTTACCTGGAGATGAACTATAAGTAACCAAATTCTCTTTTCCATACAGTGCCAGATTTTTGCTGCTAACTTTGGCATTAACTGTGTAGGCAGACGCAGTTACTTTCCGACAAAATGAGCAATGGCAAAAAACTATTTCCGACAATTCTTCATCTAGAGTGTAGGTCACTGCTTTACATAAACAAGATCCTTTAAGCATTATGCTCCTTTCTACTTAGGCATTAGACGAATTCAAAAAGAACCGAATTTCAACACCCAAGCCTTGCGACTAGGGGCGTCAGAAACGCGGTTCCACCCTAATTTATTACTTCATTGTTTTTGAAAATACTACAGAAAGCGCCAGTCCCTTATTTTGCCCTACTTGGCTCCCACTATCCCAAGCTCGCTTGAAGAACGCTATAAGACTTTCTTTCCTCCTGACTATTATATCAGAATTGTAACATACTGTAAATCAAAAACTATAAAAAGATGTATTGTATTCTCTACTCACTTTTTGAAAAAGTTGCAAGTCCAATAACTGACAATAAGAGAGAAATTCCTGAAATACTTAGAATAATAGAAATCATGTTATTCTCACCAGTGGCTGGTAATTGTTTTACTTCTTTGTTGACTGTAGCTAAAAATGCTTGTTGACTACTTCCAGCTAGTGTTTTATTCTCATGCTTATCTTCTATATTGGAATGAGGTATTGCAATTGATGTAGCTTTCTCAATTTTATCATTGCTAATTAAAGGCTTAATAGTTGAGACTTGTCTATTGTGACTTACTAATTTAACAAGTTGCACTTGAGAAACTGGTTTAATCGTTACAACTGGTTTAGTTGGAATAACTGGCTTAATCGTTACAACTGGTTTAGTTGGAATAACTGGCTTAATCGTTACAACTGGTTTAGCTGGAGTAACTGGCTTAATCGTTACAACTGGTTTAGCTGGAGTAACTGGTTTAATCGTTACAACTGGTTTAGCTGGAATAACTGGCTTAATCGTTACAACTGGTTTAGTTGGATTAGCTGGTTTAACCGATGCAACTGGTTTAGCTGGAGTAACTGGCTTAATCGTTACAACTGGTTTAGTTGGATTAGCTGGTTTAACCGATGCAACTGGTTTAGCTGGATTAACTGGTTTAACTGGTGCAACTGCTTTAGTTGGAATCTCTACTTTATTAGCCTTCAGTTTTATAGCCGTCTCTTTTAGAGCATTGATTACTTCATTAATTTCTTCTTGACTAGCTTCTGCATTTTCCAAAAGTAGCTTAGCTTTATTGAAAATAAGATTATATGTATCTTTCTCCTCTTTGCTAGCTGTCAAAAATCTTGGATCTTTGTCTTGGAACTTCACTTCATCCACGATAACATTTTTTAGGCTCATGAAATCTGTTTCTTTCCCATTCAGCTGGTCTTGTGCTTGCAAGAAAGCGGTCAATAGACGGTCGATTTCATCTTGAGTTATCAAATCTTTTGTAATTAATAATGCCAAGAGTTTAAATTCACGATCATATTGACCTTTGCGTTCTTGATCAGAATTTATATATTTACCTTTTTTAACTGTCTCAGCATATGCTTTAATAGCATTCTTCAATGATGTGATATCAGATTCCTTACCATCCAATGTTTGCATAGCAGACTCTAAAGCCTTAACAATTTGGTCAATTTTATCTTGGTTAAGTTTACTTCCCAATGCTAGTTGCGCATCTTTGACACTTTGATCAAAAATCTCTTTTAACTTCTGTTTTGTATTATAATATCTCGGAGTTTTAACTACTTCCATTTGTTTATTTAAAGCTGCAATCAGAGCTAACTTAGAAACAACTGAAAGTGACAAAACATTATTTTTACCAAACAGGACTTTAAATGGTTGAAGATTATCAAGTAATTCATAACCGTTTGATAGATTTACAAGAACTTTATATTCACCAGTAACTACTTTCTTACCATAAGAATGTTTACCATATGTTTCAGCTGGCAAGACTTGACTCTGACCATCTTCACCTACTAAAGTAATCGTTGTAGTTCCAGGAACAGCTTGATTAAAGCCAACCGTTACTGGGGCATATTTCATTTTGTTAGCCAAGAAGGTAATAGTTTGAAAACTGTTTTCTTTCGTTAAATCAAATTCCTTAGATAGAGCACTCACAAATTTCAACTCTGTACGGTCATAGCTAAAAATTTCTGCAACATAATGCCCAAATTTCAAGAAATTAATATCTTTTGACTTATCAACGGTTACATATTGACCTTCGCTATTTTTAATGCGATAAACATAAGTTGTATCAATCTCATCCTTGGTTTTATTGTTTAGTATAGCAATTTTTACACGACCACTATTTTCCTCACCTACAAGATCTTTGAGAGATATAAAATCTACATTTCCCGCAAAGTCTTCTACATAATAGAAGATTTTCGATTTATCAACGTTCTTAGGAAGTGTATAACTACCATCTTCATTTTGTTTGATAATTTGATACTGTTCGATTTCTGAATCTGTCGCCTCTCTATTTTCAGAAGGACGAATATAAAAGACTTTTTCTAGAAGAATTCCACCATTTCCTACATCCTGAGGTTTGCGAGCTATAAATTGTTCTTGATCTTCTTGAGAACGAATATATCCCGAAGTAATCAGAGGTTTTTGTGTATCGATTTGAATTTTAAATGTTGTGTATTGTTCTTCAGCTCCAGGGACATCTGGCTTATAACTAATAACATAGTCATAAATTCCATCAGAAACTCGATTTCCATTAGAATCCTGTCCTCCCCAAGCTGTTTTATCTACAATGTAACTTCTTGGATTTCTAGTATCACCATCAAAATAATTTTTTACAAGGTCTGTTGGACGACTTTGCCAAATAGGCTGACTGTGTGTTGTATCCGAAGAATCATAAACTGTTGCACGAAGATTTACCAAGTTTCTATAGACAAGAGTTTTAAATTGAACAGAATCTTTATTACCATCCTCGTTTGGCGAGATAGCAAGGCGGATGTTCCCCTTTTCATCTAATTGAAGATGGTATTTTCCTTCAGCATCTTGTTTCACTCCGAGTACAGTCACTCGATTTCCTTGACGCTCTGCTTTTAAAACATTTACATCATTTTCAGAACTTGTTAAATAAGTTGCATCGTCTGAAGGTGAAATTCCTGGATTATCTTTATCAATTTCAGAGTAAAATCCACTGTTTCCTTCCTTAATCAATTGATAAATTGGTTTTTCAATTGCAGGTAGATTTTGGAATTCTCCCTTAAATCCCATAAATGGTAAACCAATAACAGAACCATCATCTGCAGGATTGACAAATCTAACAAATCCTTCTAGAAAATAACCATTTGGCATTATTTTGCTAAGTTCTTCAGTAAACTTACTTGTATCTACACTAACTGTTACTGTCTTCGTACTATGAGCTTTCACAGTTACTTCAGGCCAGACTGTTTCAGTTAGTTTTCGTGGACGGAGAGTGAATTTCCCTTCTTCAACTTCATCAGTATTTGTATTTACAATCATCTTCAATGTTCGGTCTTTATCCGAAATATTATGAATTGTAACTTCAAAGGTAAATTTATCACCAACATTGCCAAGAGTAACACTTGGATAGTTATTTGCACCTGTTACAAATAGATCTGTGCTTGTTGCCGCCATCGTGTCAACTACACCAGCACCTTGCTGACGTGGAGAAGTATAGGCTCCAGTCTGTTTATTAAAATGTGGTTTTGCAGTGGACATAATTAAAGCTTTTACAATCTCTGAAATTTGACTAGCTGATAATTCAGGATGTTTCTTTGCTAAATATTCTTTGACTAATGCTGCGACACCAGCCACATGAGGAGCCGCCATACTTGTTCCACTGATACTTCCATAACTATTGTCGTTAAATGATGAATAGATATTTCCACCAGGTGCAGTAACATCTGGTTTCAATTGTCCATCTGTTGTAACTCCCCAACTTGAAAAATCTGACAATTGGTCTGCAACATCTGATTTACGATTATCCATCTTGTGATTAAAGACAATTTTATACTGACCAGACTTAAGAATTTCACCATAATGTTTTGAAATAAAGACAGATGGGATTTTCTTAGCATCACCTGTAACAGACATACTAACATTTGCACCTTCAACGTTGTTATAAATTAAAACTCCAACTGCACCATGTTGAAGAGCATTTTTAATCTTATCAGAAAAATTAATTTTACCACGTTGAATCAGTGCTAACTTGCCTCTTACATCAATATTAGCAAAATCTTCTTCACGACCAATACCCGCTGCTACATATTCGTATTCTTTACCTCTTTCAAAATCTTTTTCTGTTTCAGGTCTATTAAAATCAAACTTACCATAATCAAGGGTAGCGTCATTTTCTAAACCTTTTACTTCAAATACCTCAGTAGTTAGAATTTTATTATTAATCGAAGCAACAGAAATTGAATCTTCTACTGTAGAGGGATTTCCGACGAGACCATAATCAGGATTTGCTGCTAATGGTTGTGAAAAACCTCTACCGAAAGTATTACTATTACCTGCAGCGATAACAACAGATACTCCTTTAGCGCGTGCTCTTTTTACTGCATCAATGATATCTGAACCAGCATCTACCGTTGAACCCGCACCTGCACCCAAACTCATATTAATCACATCTGCACCTAATGCAACAGCATCATCAATAGCTTTTACATAGAGGGCAGAGGCTGTAGTTTTATCTCTGTCTGAAAAAACTCTCATAAACATAATTTGAGCTTCTGGCGCCACCCCATAAACCTTCTCAGAATTCGGAGCTTTATTAACAGGATTTCCAGCTACAATTCCAGTAACGTGCATTCCATGAGACTCTTTTTCAGCCTCTTTTATATTATCAGTTCCATCAAAGTAATCATAAGCATATACTACTTTGTCACTGTACCATTTCCCGTAGTCAATACCAGCAGCCTTTTTAGCTTTTTCGATATCATTCTGATTTTTAAATTTCGCCTTTGACGGATCAGAAATACGCAAAACCTCATGATTCAAATCAAGACCTGAATCTATAACAGCGACTACAGTTCCTTGTCCTTTATGTCCTGCTTCCCAGGTTTTAGGGACAGTAATAATTTCATTACTGGAGATACTGTTCGGCTTTTCTTTATGTCCACCTTGAGATAACGACTGTGATTGTATGCTTTCTGAAGAAGAATTACTTTTCACTGCTGATTCTTCCTTCTTCTCTTCATTTTTTATAGCAGTCGTTTCTTTCTGTGTGGTTAAATTCTTGTCTGACTTATTATCTCTATACTCGATAGAATCATCTTGTTTTAATGACTCTATCACTTCTGTTTTTTCTTTCGAAGAAGAATTTAGAGCATTCTTGTCAGATGTGACTGGAGGTGCGAGCTTATTTGAATCATCTAATTTATTAGTCGTTACAGTACGTGTAACTTGATTGGATGTTTCAAATTTTCCCTCATCGGCACTAACCTGTGCGAAAGCAAATCCGAATGCAAAGACCGTTAGCAGAAAAATTGTTGCTATTTGGTACTTGTTATGACAAAAATCTTTGCAATCTCCCATAAAATCACTCCTTTATATTTAAATTAAAAGTATTATATACCAAATTATCTGAAAATTCTATCAAAATGTTATTTTGTAACAAAATTGTAATATTAACCAATCCTCTCATGAAACTTAAACATAAAAAAATTTAGTCTCGACTAATACAAGACTAAATTTCTTTATTAAAAAATTACTTACTATTTAATTAGTCATTCAGCAAAAGTCTTACTGATCACGGTCATAGAATAGTTCATGTGCTTTTAATCGTGAATTAAGCATTTCAGGAACTGTGACAAAGTGATATCCTTGCTCTTTTAGATAATCTATAATCTTTGGTAAAGCATTGACTGTTTCAGCATGGATATCATGCATTAAGATAATCGAACCATTACGAACTTGACGTTGAATCTCTGTCAAAATTGCTGCTTCATTCTTACTCTTCCAATCCAGACTATCCACATCCCACATAATAAAACTCAAATCAAGGCTATTTCGAATGTCGTCTGTAATGGCTCCATAAGGCGGACGCATAAGTTTGGAACTAGAACCCAACACTTTAGTTAGCGCATCCTCAGTATCAGTAATCTGTTTTTTAGCTTCGTCAAGTGAAAGTTTTGAAAGCACTGGATGACTCCAACTATGGTTTCCAATAACATGGCCATCCGATTTCATGCGTTTCAAAATCTCTTCATTTCCAGAAACATTCTTACCTAAAACAAAGAAAGTTGCCTTGATACCATACTTAGAAAGTGTATCTAATGCTTGATTTGTCGTTGCAGGATTTGGTCCATCATCAAAAGTTAGAGCTACCACTTTTTGGTTTTTCTTTTCATAATAAGCCTTATAAAGTTCGGCATCCTTGTCTAATAAATAAGAGGATTGTACTACATCAAAGAAACTAGATACTGGTAAGGCAATATCATCTAGATTTTCAACTGACTGACTTGGATAAAGGATAATCTGACTATCCTTGTAATCAAAATTCCATGCAGACAAGTCTTGTTCAGAGAAGCCTTTAACAACTTGATCAATCTTTTCTTGGTCCAATTTCTTATCCTGTAAGAAAGAGGTGATTTCTTTTAACAACTGCTCTTTGGCTTTACTAGGATCTGAAAATAATTGATCAAGTGTAAAAGGTTTACCATCTTCTGTCAAATGGACTTTTGCCAGACTAGTTTTTTCAGTCTCTTCAACTTTTGACGAAGTTAAATCATAGACTTGTTTCATCACACTTCGGTTAACAATCCCTTTTAAAGTCGAATCCTGTTTCTCCGTATAATAAAAAACTAGATTTTCCTTGTCTTCCAGATTTTCCTTAATATCCTGTGTCATGATTTCTTTTACAGATGAAATCACTTGCTCCCCTTGGAGAGGATAATAGGCAATTACTTCGGCTTGTCCCTTACGAAAATGATCTTTCTGATTTCCCTCACTCAATTGATCATCTTTCTCTTTTTTGAGCGTTTCAATCCTTTGTTCAAAACTTTGCTTTGTATATATTTTGTATCCAATCATTGAACCAAGGACACAAATACTTACTGAAAAGATAGCTACTAGGGCTATTAAACCGATTCTCTTTTTATCGTGCTCAACACGATTTGCTCTACTTTTATCCATAGAAATATCATATCAAATTCAGGCTATAATTTCAATGAGAAATAAGTACTATTACTCGTTTTGAACAAAAAAATAGGCTCCATAATATCTATAGGGGGATTTACCCACTACAAATATTATAGAGCCTTTTATTATGTTAGAAACGAATCGTCTCACGTGTTTTTTCGTATGAAGTGACAAAACGGTTGGTTACACCTGGTTCTGCAACTTCCAAAGCTTGCGAAATCTTATCAAATGAAGCATGATAATCAAATTCTTTTTCAAAAATTTCTAATGATTCATTAAAAGCTTCTTGAATTCGTTCATCAAATGAGCGGTAACGGTTCGAATACTGTAGCAATTGTTCTGTCAATGTTGCATATTGAACAATATTATATGTTTCTTCTTCAAGTGCTTCCATATCATTGGTTGTAATTTCAAGCATACGGTTCACAGCTTCGATATTGACCCGAGCTTCTTCTAGTTCAGCCATCAACTCTTCAGTATGGTTACTTGCTGTAAAGAACAACTGTAAGAAATTCTGAGGAATACCTGGAAGATTGCGTTTTTCCATATATCTCTTAATCGTGTGAAGACGATTAACATAAACATTTGCCTTCTGGCGAGCATTGATATCATCTTTTTCAATCTGAGCAAGGCGTTGACTAACCGCAACTTGTTCATCTTCAATTTCCTTCAAAGTCGCTTGTAAGTTTTCCAAACGATCTTCAAGGAATGAATAAGGTTCAGAATGTTCCTCTTGTTCAGAAGTTAATTCCAATACAGATTCTTCTAAAGATTCTAACTCAGCTTGTAATCTATGAACATGACTAACATCCGTTTCAGATAGTAGGTAATTGTTACTCAATCGTTGAATATCTTCCACTAAAACAGCATTACTATCTTTCATGTGTTTCAAATATGTAGGAAGGGTTGCAACTAAGCCTTCTACTACTTTTTGAGCAGCAATTTCTCGTGTAAAGATATCATAGAGTGTATTGATTTCTTCTTGAACTTGAGTATTTTCATACTCAGCATTATCCAACTCTAATTGTGCAATATTTTCGTGGTTTTTCTTCAAAGCTTCATAAAGCAATTGGAAGCGAGATTCAATATCCGTTTCAGCGAAATGATAATTAGCATCTAAAAGTTTACGGTAACCGTCTTCCAAATCTTCCAATTGATCAGGTAGCTCTTTAGATAATGTTTTTACAATTGCTGGCAGGCGATCTACTATGTGACTCAAAGCCAAGATATGATTTTCAGCATTATCCAAAATCACAGCAGCTTCTACTGGGTCACCTGAAGTGTTCAAAGTAACAAACTGAGAAAACTCTGATTGGATATTTTCCAATTGTTTTTCGATTTCAGATAAACCTTGGCCATATTCTTCAGAATGATCAGCCACTCGGTGTTGCAACTCTTCAAACAAGTCCAAAGTATGAAGAACACGTCCACTATTTTTAGACTCTTGTTTCTCCAAATCTGCCAAAGCATTACGAATTGCCGCAATATCTTCTTCAATCAAGGTAATTTGACTCTCGATTTGGTCTATTTGATGACTGGCCTTGAAAAAACGGAATGAGTTGTTATAGCCTTCTGCCTCAAAAAGATTATTTTCGATATCCGCAAAAGAGTTAAGAGATAGGTCAACCCATTTTTGGTTCCACTCACGGAAAGTCACTTGACTTTGTCCAATCAAGTGCATATTTTTTACAGCTTCAACTTCATCGTTTACTGGAAGATTGTACAGCTCTTCTTTTTTCTCTTCTAAAATTGCTAATTTACTTTCATTGCGTTTTCGTACGTAGATTGCGATAGCATAGGCAATCACTAAGAAAACTGCAACAGCAATTGCAAGATAAATTACTAGTGTACCAGACATATTAAACTCCTTTTTTACTTGAAACAATCGTAATGATTATATCATATTTTTTAGACCAAGGGAACTAGTTCTCCCGATTTTTTAGACATCAAGTGTACTATAGACGGCATTTTCTTCGATAAACTCACGACGAGGCTCTACTCGATCCCCCATCAACATATCAAAGATTTTATCTGCTTCAGCCGCATCATCCACAGAAACTCTAGCCATCAAACGATGCTCAGGATCCATGGTTGTTTCCCATAACTGATGATCGTCCATTTCACCTAGCCCCTTATAACGCTGAATGGTCGGTTTGGTACGACCTTCACTATAACGGGCTAAGGCTTCTTGGAGTTTGATTTCTTGGTCTGCTCCTGGCTGGATATATTCTTTAATCTCACTTCCAACCTTGACACCATAGATTGGTGGTTGAGCGATATAAACATAGCCAGCTTCTAGGATTGGTTTCATATAACGATAAATCAAGGTCAAAAGAAGGGTACGAATGTGGGCTCCATCGACATCGGCATCAGTCATCAAAACAAGTTTTTGGTAACGAGCTTTTGAAACATCAAATTCTGCACCAAATCCTGTTCCCATCGCTGTGAAAAGACTACGAATTTCTTCGTTAGCTAGAATCTTATCCATACTTGCCTTTTCAACGTTCAAAATCTTACCGCGAATTGGAAGGATAGCTTGAAATTCACGGTTACGACCAGATTTAGCTGATCCACCAGCTGAGTCTCCTTCGACGATGAAAAGTTCTGTTTCAGCAGGATTATTTGAAGAACAATCTGCTAGTTTACCTGGAAGGTTGGAAATTTCCAAACCAGATTTTTTACGAGTGACTTCACGCGCACGCTTGGCAGCTACACGAGCCTTGGCAGCCAAAATTCCTTTTTCCACGATTCGCTTGGCAATCTGTGGATTTTCCATTAGGAAATCAGAGAAGGCATCACTGAAGAGGCGATTGGTAATCTTGACCACTTCGCTATTTCCCAGTTTGGTCTTGGTTTGTCCTTCAAATTGTGGATTTGGGTGTTTAACTGAAATAACTGCAGTTAATCCTTCGCGGACATCTTCCCCTGTCAAGTTGTCTTCATTGTCTTTAAGCAACTTATTCTTGCGAGCATAATCGTTGATAACACGTGTCAAGGCCGTACGGAAACCTTGTTCATGCGTTCCACCTTCATGAGTATGAATATTGTTTGCGAAACTCATGACATTTTCATGGTAACCCGTTGTGTACTGCATGGCTACTTCAACTGTGATATCATCCATCTCACCATCTGTGTAGATTGGTGTATCAAAGATTACATCCTTATTCTCATTGATATATTCAACGTAACTAGCAATCCCACCTTCATAGTGGTAATGCTTAGTTTGTTCTAACCCCTCACGCTTATCTGTAATGGAGATTTGAAGACCACGATTTAGAAAGGCTAATTCTTGAATACGTTTATTTAATTTATCAAAGTCAAAAGTGGTTGTTTCAGTGAAAATTTCTGGGTCTGGTGTAAAATGAACCGTTGTTCCAGTTTTATCCGTATCTCCAACCACCTCAAGATCAGCAACAACATGACCACGACGGTATTCTTGATAATGAATCTTACCGTTTTTGTGGACATGAACGTCTAATTGAGTGGAAAGGGCATTAACTACTGAAGACCCCACTCCGTGAAGACCACCTGAGACCTTGTATCCGCCACCACCAAACTTTCCTCCAGCGTGCAGGACAGTAAAGACAGTCTCAACGGCAGGTCGACCTGTTTTTTCCTGAATATCGACTGGGATACCACGCCCATCATCGACAACAGTAATCGAATCATCTGGCTCAATAAAGACTTGAATATGGCTAGCAAATCCTGCCAAGGCCTCATCAATTGAGTTATCAACAATTTCCCAGACTAGATGGTGAAGACCTTCTTTTGAGGTTGACCCGATATACATCCCTGGACGCATACGAACAGCCTCTAAGCCCTCTAAAACTTGAATTTGACTGGCATCATAATCTTGTGCCTGCAGATTTTTAATTTCTTCTGTCATCTTATTCCTTTTTCTTACATATCTAATACTTGTCTTAAATTCACGATACTGGTAAACAAGTGGGTAGCTAGTCCTGCAGCTTGACCTGCTTCGATATCAATCGGTCGATCACCAATTACAAGACCAGAGTTAATCTGATACTTTTCTCTTAAATAAATCATGGACTCAGGGTTTGGTTTTCTCTTAAAACCTGAGTTAGAAGTCACCACTTCAGTAAAATAAGCTGCTATAGAGGTTTTTTCTAAAATTTCCAAGACCTGATCATTTCTATGAGAGACTAAAAAATGACGCCCACCTTGATTTGAAATGTCTTCCAATAAGTCAGCAACTCCATCAAATAAGATCGGGTGTTCTAGCTCTCGGGCTTCATTTTCCTTGTACTTTTCTAAAAAATGATCTAAGTCGGGAGCGAATGTCTCAATCGCAAAATCAGTAGAAACCTTTAAAGCCTGATAGACACTGTCGTGGTCTTGTGTAATACCATACAGCGCTAAAGTTTCAACAAATGAAGCTGTTGAAGTTTCATAATTATCTAGTAAAGTTCCACCTAAATCCCAGATGTAATCGTGATATTTCATAGCTTTCATTATACCATTTTTTCCTTAAAAAAGCGATGATTTCCCTGAGTTTTCCACATAAAAAATGCTCTATACTATTTGTAGTGGGTAAATCTATTATAAATACTATGAAACCTATTTTCTTGTAGAAAAAAGCCCCATATAATCTATAATGAAAAGCAACCAAACCATCATTAGAGAGAATCATATGGAACAATTATATTTTAACACAAAACTACTTTATATTAAAAATCCTAATATCCAATTTATGGATGTTATTAATAAGGGGGGTAACTTCTCAAAGTAAGTTCCACTTGACTGGTATTGAGCCTAGTTTTTTACTAATCTTCTCTTGAAAGTTTAAAACTGATTACAAACAGCTCAGCAAAGCTAACTTATAAAACCTTACTCAAGAAGTCCTTAGTTCGTTGTTCTTGGGTTTGTTCAAAAATCTGTTCAGGTGTTCCATCTTCAACAACCACACCGTCTGCCATAAAGATGACACGATCTGCAACCTCACGCGCAAATCCCATTTCATGAGTTACGATAACCATGGTCATTCCTGACTTGGCTAGGTCTTGCATAACCGCCAGCACCTCACCTACCATTTCAGGGTCCAGGGCTGAAGTTGGCTCGTCAAAGAGCAAAACATCAGGTTCCATAGCTAAACCACGTGCAATAGCAATCCGTTGTTGCTGCCCACCTGACAAACTCTGTGGATAAGCAGTTGCCTTATCTGGTAAACCAACTTTTTCCAAAAGTTCCTGAGCTCTCTTCTCAGCAACTTCCTTACTTTCACCTTTGGTCTTGATAGGAGACAAGGTGATATTTTCCATCACAGTCATATTAGGAAAGAGATTAAATTGTTGGAAAACCATGCCCATCTTCTCACGCATGGCAAAGAGGTCATTCTTCTTGTCCGTAATATCGACTCCCTCAAAGATAACCTTCCCCTTGGTCGCTTCTTCCAACAAATTCATAGAGCGAAGCAAGGTAGATTTCCCACTCCCTGAAGGACCGATGATAACGACAACTTCTCCTCTTTTAATCTCGAGGTTGATGCCCTTCAATACTTCATTCTTTCCAAAGGATTTATGTAAATTTTCAATTTTTATCAAGGTTTCTGTCATTATTTCTTATCTCCTTGTCCCATACGTTTTTCAAAAGCTTTCAAGGCCACTGTCAAAATAGAAGTCATAATTAAGTAGTAAAATGCAGCAAATAAAAGTGGTGTTAAAGGTAGATAGGTTGTTGTGGAAACTGTTGTAGCCCCATTCCACAGCTCCATGACACCGATAGCTGATAAGAGGGAACTATCCTTGATAATCGTGATAAATTCGTTCCCCAATGCTGGCAAGATATTTTTGATAGCTTGTGGCAAAATCACATAGCGCATCGCGTTTTTAGGACGAATCCCTAAAGAATAAGCCGCCTCTAACTGCCCCTTAGGAACCGCATTGATTCCGGCCCGAACAGTCTCAGAAACATAGGCACCACTGTTCATAGAGATAATCAAAATCCCTGGAATCAGACGAGAAAGGTCAACACCTAAAATCCCAACCTGAATAGTCGGAGCATTGATATGCATAAGAGCAAAGGCAATCATAATCTGAACCATCATTGGCGTCCCGCGGAAAATCCAAACGTACAAGTTGGCTAGCCAAACAAGCGGTTTAAACTTTGAACGTTGCCCAAAAGCCAAGACAACACCCAAAATAGTTCCCAAAAAGACAACACAGATAGAAATGAGAACCGTCACAACAGCCCCATAGTTAAAATAAGGTAAATACTTAGGTAAAAAAGAAAAATTCATAGTCACACTGCTTTCTAAAATAGAATACTGTATGATTATAACATCAATTGAATTAAAATTCAAATCTTTTGTCTAATTTATTCAAAAAAACTTTAAGCTAGTAGAATTAGCGAGAAATCTTAGTTTTTTCTAGGCAAGTTGGCCTCCTTTATGGTAAAATAGTAACGATAAGAAATGAAGGAGAATCAAAATGGAATCACATTTGGTTAGAATCATCAACCGCCTTGAAGCAATGGCAAAAGACGGCGGAAATTTAAAACGTAATTTTGAACGCGAAGGAGTTGTTGTTGCAGAAGTTGCATACAGTCACGACGAAGAAAACGGCTCAATCTTTACCCTTCGTGATGTCGAAGCTCGCGAAACTTATACGTTTGATAGCATTGACTTGATTGCAATGGAAATTTACGAACTTCTTTACTAATACAAAACAAGCTGGGATTACACCCTGCATGTCTAACCAAAATCCTTTTTGTCTCACAAATAGGATTTTTTTATAGTCCAAATCCACAAAGTTCTTCATTGTAACAACTTCTCAAAGCTGCAATCTTTTTACTTGCTTTACACCCCAATCCTGTTATAATGAGAGTATAGAAATTTGACTATTTTTGACCATTAAACAGGTCAGGCTAAATAAAGAAATGAGGTAGATGTATGCTTTGTCAAAACTGTAAAATCAATGACTCAACGATTCATCTTTATACCAATCTCAATGGAAAGCAAAAACAAATTGACCTCTGTCAAAACTGCTATAAGATTATCAAGACAGATCCTAACAATAGCCTCTTTAAAGGTATTACGGATCTGAACAATCGTGACTTTGATCCCTTTGGTGATTTCTTCAATGACCTAAACAATTTCAGGCCTTCTAACAATACTCCTCCGACTCCCCCAACCCAATCAGGTGGAGGTTACGGTGGAAATGGCGGTTATGGTTCCCAAAATCGTGGACCTGCTCAAACTCCTCCACCAAGCCAAGAAAAAGGCCTACTGGAAGAATTTGGTATCAACGTAACTGAAATTGCCCGTCGTGGAGATATTGACCCCGTTATTGGGCGCGACGATGAGATTATCCGTGTCATAGAAATTCTCAATCGCAGAACCAAGAATAATCCTGTTCTTATCGGTGAACCAGGTGTCGGAAAAACTGCCGTTGTCGAAGGTCTAGCTCAGAAAATAGTTGATGGAGATGTTCCCCATAAACTACAAGGAAAACAAGTCATCCGTCTGGATGTGGTTAGCTTAGTTCAAGGAACGGGTATCCGTGGACAATTTGAAGAACGCATGCAAAAACTCATGGAAGAAATTCGCAAACGTGAGGACATCATCCTCTTTATCGATGAAATCCATGAAATTGTCGGTGCTGGTTCTGCGGGCGATGGCAATATGGATGCAGGAAATATCCTCAAGCCCGCCCTTGCTCGTGGAGAGCTGCAATTGGTCGGTGCTACTACCCTCAATGAATACCGTATCATTGAAAAAGATGCAGCCCTAGAGCGTCGTATGCAACCTGTTAAAGTGGATGAACCAACAGTGGAGGAAACAATTACTATCCTCAAAGGCATTCAAAAGAAATACGAAGACTACCACCACGTTCAGTATACCGATGCTGCAATTGAAGCAGCTGCAACTCTGTCCAATCGCTACATCCAAGATCGCTTCTTGCCTGACAAGGCCATTGACCTCCTAGATGAAGCTGGTTCTAAGATGAACTTGACCTTGAATTTTGTGGATCCTAAAGTAATCGATCAGCGCTTGATTGAGGCTGAAAATCTTAAATCTCAAGCTACACGAGAAGAAGATTTTGAGAAGGCCGCCTACTTCCGTGACCAGATTGCCAAGTATAAGGAAATGCAAAAGAAAAAGGTCACAGACCAAGATACTCCTATCATTAGTGAGAAAACCATTGAGCACATTATCGAGCAGAAAACCAATATTCCTGTTGGTGATTTAAAAGAGAAAGAACAATCTCAACTCATCCATCTAGCCGAAGACCTCAAGTCTCATGTTATTGGACAAGATGATGCTGTCGATAAGATTGCCAAGGCTATTCGCCGTAATCGTGTCGGTCTCGGTACCCCTAACCGCCCAATCGGAAGTTTCCTTTTCGTTGGGCCAACTGGAGTCGGTAAGACAGAACTTTCCAAACAATTAGCTATCGAACTCTTTGGTTCTGCTGACAGCATGATTCGCTTTGATATGAGTGAATATATGGAAAAACACAGTGTGGCGAAATTAGTCGGTGCCCCTCCAGGTTATGTCGGCTATGACGAGGCTGGGCAATTAACTGAAAAAGTCCGCCGCAATCCCTACTCTCTTATTCTCTTGGATGAAGTAGAGAAAGCCCATCCAGATGTCATGCATATGTTCCTCCAGGTCTTGGACGATGGTCGTTTAACAGATGGACAAGGACGTACCGTTAGCTTCAAGGACGCCATCATCATCATGACTTCAAATGCAGGTACAGGTAAGGCAGAAGCTAGCGTTGGATTTGGTGCTGCTAGAGAAGGACGTACCAACTCTGTTCTTGGTGAACTCGGTAACTTCTTTAGCCCAGAGTTTATGAACCGTTTTGATGGTATTATCGAATTTAAGGCTCTCAGCAAAGATAACCTCCTTCAGATTGTCGAGCTTATGCTTGCAGATGTTAACAAACGTCTTTCTAGCAACAACATTCATTTGGATGTAACCGACAAGGTCAAGGAAAAATTGGTTGACCTTGGTTATGATCCAAAAATGGGAGCACGCCCACTTCGTCGTACTATTCAAGACTATATTGAGGACGCAATCACTGACTACTACCTTGAAAATCCAAGCGAAAAAGACCTCAAGGCAGTGATGACCAGCAAGGGTAACATTCAAATCAAATCTGCCAAAAAAGCTGAAGTAAAGACTTCTGAAAAAGAAGTATAAATCCTATAGAAAAGGAGTAGAAAATGAAAATTTTCTGCTCCTTTTTACTAAAATAACTATAAATTCTTGACAGCTAGGCCTTTGTCCATTAAGATAATAATAAAGATAATAGATAATGAGGAAAATGCAATGGCAAACCCAACTTTCGGAGAAAAAAAAGCGAATACAGACTATGTTTCACGCTATGGCGTATATGCAGTTATACCTGATGCTGAACAAAAACAAATTGTTCTTGTTCAAGCACCCAATGGCGCTTGGTTCCTACCAGGTGGCGAAATTGAAGCTGGTGAGAACCATCAGGAAGCCCTAAAACGTGAATTGATTGAAGAGCTTGGCTTTACAGCTGAAATTGGTACCTATTACGGACAAGCTGACGAATATTTCTATTCTCGTCACCGTGACACCTACTACTACAATCCAGCCTACCTCTATGAAGCAACTTCTTTCAAAGAAGTGCAAAAACCACTAGAGGACTTTAATCATATTGCCTGGTTCCCTATTGACGAGGCTATTGAAAATCTCAAACGTGGTAGCCATAAATGGGCTATTGAATCTTGGAAAAAACAACATAAGATTGACTAAATTAAGCTACTTTATTCAAAAAGTGCTATAATAGAATTAGAAAATCGGAGGAAATGTTATGAAGCTAATCAATACGACAAACTCACACTCGCAACTTGTTAAAAGCCAGCTAGAAAGTACAGATGCAACCCTTGTTGAGGTCTATTCTGCAGGGAATACAGATGTTATTTTTACTCAAGCTCCGCTTCACTATGAAATCCTCATCTCAAATAAACACCGCGCTATTCGTGAACCTGAAATCGAAGCTATTCAAGAATTTTTCTTGAAACGTAAAATTGATAAGGACTCTATTGATGAGGCCAATATCAAAACCCTCTATTCAGAAAAATTAATTGGAATTTCGATTCCAACCAAATAAAATCTTGGAGAGATTAGAAAGTGCTTTGAACCTTATGGAACAAAATTAGGTTTATTTAGCTTTTTAAATCATCTCCAATTTTTTATCTATAAAATCTTGTCATACAAGATTTTGTAGATAATTAAGGAGACAAACATGGGAGACATCATATATAGAGAGGCAAGAATTGAAGAAAGCGAAAAAATTGGAAAATTATTAGCCAATTCCTTTCTTGACTATCCCTTTTTAACGATTATAACTGATGATTTGAAGAAACCTGACTCCTATCCTGCTTTTGTAGAAACGTTGCAAATTCTGCTTACTAGAGTCTATATTAAGAAGGGAAACTGTTTAATTGCGGAACAGGATGGAGACTTACTTGCAGTCGCCCTTTTGCAACAAAAAGATTTCTGTATACTATCCTATCTACGAAATGGAGGAACAAACATTTTTCGCTACATTCGACCACAAAATCTCCTTAAATACTTTGACTTTGTAAAACGTTCCAAAAAGCATTTAGAAAAATCTGGAGAGTTTGATTGGTATTTGATGGCCTTAGCTGTCAATATAGAAAGTAAGGGGCAGGGAATAGGCAGTACTTTTCTGACACAAGGGATTGAACCTTATGTCAAATCAAAAGGCTGTAAGAACTTGGGTCTCATAACTAATACAGCTAGAAATGCCTCATTCTACGAAAAAAACGATTATGGACTACTAGACTTTATAGATCTAGAATACGGTTCAAAATCAATTGGTAACTGGGCATTTTTAAAAACAATGAATAAATTATAACAGGCTAGCAATTTACTGACCTATTAAAAAGGATAGCTCATATTTACAAAAACCAACGTTCAAAACGTTGGTTTTCTTATCTATTTTACTGCTTCTTTCAAAGCATCTACCTTGTCCAAACGTTCCCATGGAAGGTCAATATCTGTACGTCCCATGTGTCCATAAGCCGCTGTTTGACGGTAAATTGGACGCTTGAGGTCCAGCATTTGGATAATTCCTGCAGGGCGAAGGTCAAAGATTTGACGGGCTGCTTTTTCAAGCTTACTTTCAGCTACTGTTCCTGTACCAAAGGTATCGATACGAACAGAGACAGGTTGCGCAACACCGATAGCATAGGCCAATTGCACTTCTGCCTTCTTAGCAAGACCCGCTGCAACGATATTCTTTGCAATATATCGAGCCGCATATGACGCAGAACGGTCCACCTTAGTCGCATCCTTACCAGAGAAGGCACCACCACCATGACGAGAGTAGCCCCCATAAGTATCTACGATAATCTTACGACCAGTCAAACCTGAGTCCCCTTGAGGTCCACCGATTACAAAACGACCAGTAGGATTGATGAAGAATTTTGTTTGCTCATCCAAGTAAGAGGCTGGAATAACCTCTTTGATAACCTTGTTAATGACATCATTGTGAATTTGTTCGTTGCTAACTTCTGGATCGTGCTGAGTTGAAATCACGACTGTGTCCACACGTACTGGACGATCATTTTCATCATACTCAACTGTAACTTGTGATTTAGCATCTGGGCGAAGATAGCTGATTTCCCCAGACTTACGAAGTTCTGCCAAACGACGAACCAATTTATGACTGAGTGAAATTGGCAAAGGCATGAGCTCTTCTGTTTCATCCACTGCAAATCCAAACATGAGCCCTTGGTCTCCAGCACCAATCAAATCAAGTGGATCTTGGTCTGCATTTCCACGAACCTCCAAGGCTTCGTTAACACCTTGAGCAATGTCAGGAGATTGTTCCACCAAAGATGGATGTACTCCTACAGTCTCAGCAGAAAAACCATATTCTGTATTGGTGTAGCCAATCTCTGCAATGGTATCTCGAACCACACGGTTAATATCTACATAGGCATTTGTAGAAATTTCACCAAAAACGTGGACAGATCCAGTGTATACAGCTGTCTCAGCAGCAACGTGTGCCTCCGGATCCTTAGCTAAAATAGCATCCAAAATCGCATCTGAAATTTGGTCTGCAATCTTATCTGGATGCCCCTCAGATACAGATTCAGACGTGAATAATTTACGTTCTGACATAAAAATGTCCCCCCTTAAAAATAGTGTTATAGAGTTACAAAGTACTGATAGGTATTTTTATACTATAAGAGTTACGACGCAAAAGAAATAAAAACGATACTTTTTTATTTCTGAAGCTAGTAAGGCGCATAGGATGACTGCCCTATAGCAGCATCCGTAGAATGATGAGCGACTTTAGAGCCGTCATTCTTTGCGAGTTACAAAGTACTGATAGGAAAACTATTAGTGATAAATGCCTACCATCTTATCGGGACTATATAACTTTATCATTATACCATTTTTAAGCGTAATTTGCAGTCTTTAATGTAGTGTTTCAATGTAGATATTTCGTTCTCATAAATAAAAAAATTGGAGCTCAGCACTCCAACAATTGTTATTAAAATGTTTGACGTTTTGCTTTACGCTCTGCACGACCACGAGCACGATTTTCAGCGCGCTTGGTTTTGCGGCGTTTTTCATCCACCGCCCATTGAATTTTTTTCTTATAACCCGGTTTGACTTTTTTCTTTTTCTTTTTAACCAAACCAATCATTTCGATATCAAGCTTATCTTGCTTCTTCTCACGATTAGCACGACGATCACGGTCATAGGTATCTTGAAATTCTCCGTCTTTGACCATCTTAGGAGTAAACTTGATTCCCAATTTCTCCAACTCACGAATATCCGAGTCATCACTTGGCTGATAGAGGGTAATAGCCGTACCTGGTAGACCGTTTCGTCCAGTACGACCAACACGGTGCACAAAGAAAGATAAATCTTGTGGAATGGCATCATTAATGACATGGCTGACACCTTCAATGTCAATCCCACGCGCTGCCAAGTCTGTTGCGACAATGTACTCAAAATCCAGATTTTTCACCTGATTCATGATACGTTTGCGCTCACGAGGGGCAATATCCCCATGGATTTTTGCCACCTTCAAGCCTTGAGCAGTCAAGTATGCATGCAATTCATCAGCACGCGTTTTAGTGTTAACAAAAATCATTGCCAAATAAGGTTGCATCAACTGAGTCAACTGGTAAATTTGAGCATTCTTATCGCGTCCTTTTGTCGAAATCAACCAATTATCAATAGTGTCAGAAATGACCGTTTTGGTCTTGATTTTCTCCATAACAGGATTTGACAAGTATTTTTTCAAGAATGGTTGCAGTTTTTGTGGGATAGTCGCTGAGAAGACCATGAATTGCAAGTCCTTTGGAAGGCTGCCAGCAATCTTATCAACAGTTTCTAAGAATCCCATATCCAAGGTCATGTCTGTCTCATCGACCACAAAGGTCTTGGCCTTGTGAATAGCTAAATCACCAGATTTAACCAAGTCATAGATACGACCTGGAGTACCGATAACTATATGAGGCTGATTGCTTGCTAATTTCTCAATTTGGCGGGCCTTATCTGTCCCCCCCACATAATTAACCACACGAACTTCCACTTCTGAGTGGGCTGCAATCTGACGAGCTGCTTGGTAAATTTGAGTAGCTAACTCACGGCTCGGTGCAGTAATCACTGCCTGTACACTATCACTAGCTTCATCTAATTGCTGGAAAATCGGTAACAAGAAAGTATGAGTCTTACCTGAACCTGTTTTTGATTCACCGACTAGGTCACGACCTGCCAAAACAATCGGAATCAACTTGTCTTGCACCTCTGTTGGAGTTGTAAATTTCAACTCCTCCAAGGCTTCACTAATATAGTTTTTAAATTGAAATTTCGTAAATGACATAATATCCTCGATTCTATCTATCTGTTCAATTATACCACATTTTATTCCATTTCAGTAGCTTCTCTAGTCAGAAAAAGGCTGGAATGTTATAATTCCAACCTCTTTTCAGTCATTATTTCCAGTTTAAAATAGCACTCAAGCCATAGTGATCACTGACTTGCGGACTATTATTGCCATCAAATACAACATGTAAATGTTCTACGGCTAACTCTTGGGTAGTAAAAACATAGTCGATTCGAAGAGGTTCAGTGTTCCCCTTCCATCCATCAATTTCTGGTGGAACAGTATAACTACCACTTTTCTCTTGAGCAACTTCAAATGCGTCTTGTAAGCCTAATGGACTAGCTAAAATTGCTTGGTAACCTTCCTGACCAGCTGGGTTATTGAAATCTCCAGCAAGCAAAAGTGGCTTGTTCAATTCTTTCAAGACAGCCTCAAATCGTGCCCATTCTTCTTGGAAACCTTTATCCCACCAAGAGAGGTGGACACTGGCAACTGCTAACTCCTTACCATCAACTACAGTTTCAGCCAGGGCAACACGGCGAGTATGGTAGTCTGTTGGATCATCCACATCTGAAACCAAAATTTCTCTGGCTTTAATAGGTGTTTTAGACAAGATAGCCACACCTTCATGGTAACGGTCATAACCGATATGGTTATAGGCCCAGGTCCAATAGTAATTTTTCCCTTGCTCAGACAACTTTTCAACCAAGAGTCTAACATAGTGATCTTTGTGAATAGGCTCAGCTGCTGGCAAAGCTTGATAAAGGTCATTAACCTCCACCGCTGAAGAGGTGATCTCCTGATTGATTTCTTGGAAACAAATCAAATCATAGTCCTTTTCAAGAATATCCTCAAGCAAAATCTGGAATTTTTCCTCTGCTTCTTTCTCCATCCAACTGTGAGTATTGAGTGTTAAAAATTTCATTCTTTTCTCCCAAAATAAGAGGTTGGAATACAGCTTCCAACCTCAAGTATATTACAATTCTACTTTAGCAACTGCTGTTTTAGCTGCAAGAGAACCTGTTTTTTCTAATTTAACTGATTTAATAACGTCACCATTTGTGAAGACAACTACTGTTGAAGTTTCACGACCTGCTACACGGATAGCGTCCAAGTCAGCAGTAACAAGTAAGTCACCTGCTACAACTTTTTGTCCTTCAGCAACATGAACTGTAAATGGTTTTCCTTCAAGACTTACTGTGTCCAAACCAATGTGAACAAGTACTTCAAGACCTGCTTCAGTCACAAGACCAAGAGCATGTTTTGTAGGGAAGATGCTTGATACAGTACCTGAAACTGGAGATACAATGTTTCCGTTTGCAGGTTCAACAGCAAATCCGTCACCCATCATTTTTTGAGCAAACACTGGATCTTTTACTTGTTCCAAGGCAACAACTTGACCATCAGCTACTGAGTATACTTCCTCAGTAATACCTTTATAGTGAACTGTGTTTTGTTGTGCTTCTGTCATTTGACTTGGAAGAGTTTCAGGAATAACTTCACCTGAATCAAGGATATCTTGGATATCAGATTTCAATACGTCTGCTTTTGGACCGTAGATAGCTTGAACTCCTTGTCCTTTCATGACAAGACCCATAGCTCCTTCTGCTTTCCATTGTTCTGCATCACCGACTTTGTCAGCGTCTTTTACAGTTACACGAAGACGAGTCATACATGCGTCTACATCAACGATGTTTGCACGTCCACCAAGAAGGTTGATAATGTTTACAGCTTGAGAACCAGCTGCAACTTTCACTTCGCTGCTAGCTTCTTCTGAACCTTCAGCAGTTTCGTAGTTTCCGTTACGCCCTGGAGTTGCGTAGTTGAATTTTTGAATCATGAAGTTTGCGATAAAGTACATGATTACAGCAAAGAGAACAGTTACCCAAACGAAGTTAACGATATCCATACCTATACCAGCGCTAATCGCAATAGGTGTACGAGTCAAGAACTCGATTGAACCAAATGAGTGCATACGTAGGTTCACGACGTCAGCCATAGCGAAGGCCGCACCTTGAACAAGTGAGTAAACAAGATACATAGGTGTTGCGATGAACATGAACATGTATTCGATTGGTTCAGTAACCCCTGTCAAGAATGTTGCAAGAGCTGTCGCAATCATCATACCTTTGTATTTGTGTTTCTTATCAGCATCAACATTACGATAGATAGCCACAATCACACCCATCAAGATACCGAATGAACCGATCATTTGTCCAACTTTGAAACGTGCTGGGTGAACAGTATCTAACAAGTGTTGGTATTGAGTAGCATCAGTACCTTTAAGGTTTACAAGGTCTGTTACCCATGCAAGCCAAAGTGGATCTTGACCAAATACTTGAGTACCTTTAGCTGCACCTGTCAAAATCTCATAAGTACCACCAAGAGCTGTATAGTTCATTGGGATTGTCAACATGTGGTGAAGACCAAATGGCAAGAGCAAACGTTCCAATGTACCATACAAGAATGGTGCAAGGATTGGAGCAGTTTCTTGTGAGTTAGCAATCCAGATACCAAAGCTATTGATACCTGTTTGAACTACTGGCCAGAATGCAGCAAGTACGATTGCAGCAATTACTGAACGAAGAATAACTACAAACGGTACAAAACGTTTTCCGTTAAAGAATGAAAGTGCATCAGGAAGTTTACGGAAATTGTAGTATTTGTTGTAAGCAGTTGCCCCTACAAAACCTGAGATAATCCCTACGAATACACCCATGTTCAAGGCTGGAGCTTCAAGAACACTGATAAAGTAATCAGCAACTTTGATTGAACCACCGAATAGAGTAGTTACCATAGCATCTGGATTTTTTAACATATCTCCTGATACACCAAAGATTGTACCAGTGATACGGTTAATCAAGATGAAGGCAAGACCAGCGGCGAAAGCACCACCAGCACGTTCTTTAGCCCAGCTACCTCCAATGGCTAGGGCAAACAAAATGTGAAGGTTACCGATAACCCCCCAACCAATTTGCTCAAGAATTCCACCAGTGATTACAAGTGGTGCAAAGGTTGGGTTAATCATCACGATAGACTTACCGATTGAAATCATCAAACCAGCAGCCGGCATAACCGCGATAACCACCATCAAAGCCTTACCGAATTTTTGCCAAAACTCGAAAGACAAGACATTTTTGAATGTATCTTTCATCATTCAAATCTCCTTTATTTTTATTTAGGCAAACGTTTTACGAAAACGTTTGCACCTTTTATGATTTAATTATACCACTTTAATTTTTTTTGTAAAGGCTTTTACAAAAAAAAGGAGACTTTTTTCTAAAATTTTTGTAGTAAAAAAGGAGATATTAAAATCTCCTCAAATATAATTCTATTTTATTTTAGATTTTCAGGAATCGGCGCATTGAAATTCCTGATCCGATTGAACCGATAAAAATTCCAATCACAAATAATAGAGCAATCATAAGTGGACTGAATACCTCTGGTGATATCATTGAAAGGTTCTGACCAACCAATGACTTATTAACCGATTGGTAAACCATTTTATAGACAATAAATACCAGAACTGACGGAAGAGTTGCTCCAAGCAAACCAATGAAGGCACCTTCAAGCAAGAAAGGTCCACGGATATAGCCGTTCTTAGCACCTACTAAACGCATGATTTGAATTTCACGGCTTCGTGAAATAATGGTGATACGAATAGTATTAGAAATCAAGAACACCGCAATGAAAATCAATAATCCCGCGATAACTAGTCCCCAGACACGAATAAATGAGGCTAACTTAAACAAGCGTTCTGTATTAGCACCACCATCTTGAACTTCTGATACACCTTCAATTTTCTTAGCCTCTTCTGCTACTGTCTTTACATCGCTTGGCGTGTTGGTATCAACAATATATGCATCATAGAGTGGATTGGCATCCCCTTCAAAGATTTTCCAGTTGTCCCCCATTGTTTCGGTCAACTTTTCATATTGTTCTTCTTTACTTGAAAAGGTAACACTTTTAACGGTTGACATACCTTTCAAAGCATCGTATACCTTATGGTAGTCATTATTTGTAACGGTTTGACCTTCTTTTTCAATGGTCTCGCTATTATCAGCTACATCCTTACGAATGTATACCATTACTCGGACATTGTTTTCAATATCTGTAGCGAGTTTAGCTGTATTAAAAATAACAGATGCAAATATTGCAACTAAAGTCAAAGTAATCATAACCGAACTGACAGCTGCTACTGTCATCCAGCCATTTCGTTTCAAACTTTTTAATGATTCAAATAAATGACGAAAAAATCTACTAATCATCGTATCCATATTCTCCTTTAGCTTCGTCACGAACGACACGGCCATTTTCAATGGCAATGACACGGTGGCGTAAGGTATTTACAATCTGACTGTTGTGGGTCGCCATCAAGACAGTTGTACCTTGGAGATTGATGCGTTCCAGCAAGTTCATAATTTCCCATGAATTATCTGGGTCCAAGTTTCCTGTTGGTTCGTCCGCAATCAATACTTTTGGATTGTTTACAATGGCACGCGCAATCGCTATACGCTGTTGTTCTCCCCCCGAAAGTTCATTTGGAAAAGAACGAACCTTATGCTTCAATCCAACCAAGTCTAAAACTTCCATAACACGTTTTTTGATGTTACGACGGCTCTCACCGATTACTTCCATTGCATAGGCAATATTTTCATAAACAGTTTTCTTTGGCAAGAGTTTGTAATCCTGAAAGACTACCCCGACACTACGACGTAGAAGTGGGACATCTTTCTTCTTAATTTTAACCAGATTAAAACCAGCAACAGATAAGCTTCCTTTTTCGATTTTTACTTCGCGGTACAAAGCTCTAATAAATGTTGACTTCCCAGCTCCTGACGGACCTACGATATAGGCAAATTCCCCGGGTTCAACAGTGACTGAGACACCTCGCAAAGCTGTCGTTCCGTTATCATACTTTTTGACAACATCTCTCATTTCAATGATTGACATGTGAGTTCCTTTCTATCTTAGCTGATTCGCCACTTGAGATAAGCATCGATAAAACCATCTAGGTCTCCATCCATAACCTTATCTACCTGCGCAACTTCAAAGCTAGTTCGATGATCTTTTACCATAGTATAAGGCGTGAAAACATAAGAACGGATTTGACTTCCCCATGTGATTTCCTTTTTCTCACCCTTGAGGGAATCGACTTCCGCAGCTTTCTTTTCTTGCTCCATTTGATAGAGCTTGGCCTGTAACATCTTCATAGCTCGATCTCTATTTCCATATTGGGTACGATCGACCGTTGACTGAACGACAGTTCCCGTAGGAATGTGTGTCAAACGCACCCCTGTTGAAACTTTATTGACGTTTTGTCCACCAGCACCACCTGAACGGAAGGTATCCATCTTGATATCATCTTCACGGATTTCCACTTCAATAGTATCATCCAATTCTGGCATCACTTCTACAGATGTGAAAGAGGTGTGGCGACGTTTAGCAGAGTCAAATGGTGAAATTCGTACCAAACGGTGTACACCCATTTCTGACTTGAGAAGACCATAGGCATTAGGTCCTTCAAAAGATAAGGTTACTGACTTGATACCAGCTTCATCTCCTGCTTGGTAATCCAATACTTCCACTTTAAAGCCTTTGGCATTGCCATAGCGAGTGTACATACGAAGCAACATATCACCCCAGTCTTGTGCCTCTGTACCACCAGATCCTGGATGGATTTCCAAGATGGCATTATTATGGTCATAAGGTTCTGACAAGAGAAGGGTCATCTCATAGCTGGTCATCATCTTATCAAGTTCGGCTAACTGCGTTACCAGTTCTTCATGCAATGACTCGTCTTCAGCTAAAAAGTCCAATAAAATTTCGACTTCATCCTGCAATTCTTCCATTTTGTGGAAGGTGTTGTAAGTGTTTTTTAATTCATTTAATTCTTGCGACGTTTTTTGGGCCGCGATATTATCGTTCCAAAAATCAGGCTCTGTCATCTTGTTTTCCAAGATGGCAATCTCTTCCTCTAAACCTTCGAGGTCAAAGAGACCCCCTGAAAGAAGCTAATTTTTCACGATTTGCGTCAATTTTCTGACGAATTTCTGAAATGTCCATAAATACTCCTTTATTGTATCGTTTTATTATACCATAATCTATCATTTCTTTCCATCTTTTGCTCTAATCCCTTATTACACGTAAAAAGAAGCCTTTCGGCTTCCCTTATTACAAGACTTTTGCTGAAGTACGAGTGATTTCTTCTACTTGAATATTCTCTGATTCAAATTTTTCTTTCAAGGCTGGTAAATCGATTGATCCATCGATTTGAACTTCGATAATTACCTTACCATCTTTACGCGGAATATTAACTGTATGGGAGATATTCAAATTTTCTTCTACAATCAAAGAAACAATCTTTCCGAGAACACCGACTTCATCTTCTGTAACAAAGCGCACACGAATTCCTTCTTCACCGTAACCAGCAATTTCAAGAAAGGCTTGGAAAACGTCACGGTCCGTAATAACTCCATAGACTTGATGGTTATCTACTACAGGAAGAATACCAATCTTGTTTTTCAACATCAAATAAGTTGCATCTTCTAGACTAGCATAGCCTGAAACAGTTACAACATCACGAATCATGACATCTTTTACTTTGGTCTTATTCAGAAGATAGTTCATCTCATAGATAGAAAGACTTGTTGCTTTTGAGGGACTAGCTTGGGCAATGGTTCCTTCAGTTACCAAACCAACCAATTGATCATTTTCGATAACAGGCAAGCGGTGCAAGCCTTGCTCTCTCATCAAATCTGCCGCATGAGATACTGTTGTATCTGGACTAATATAAACTACCTTGCGGGTCATAAAATCTTTAACTGCCATGAAACTTCTCCTTTTCTATTCTTATCCTTATTATACAACCTTTTTGTAAATCTATCAAACGCTTACATTTCTTTTTCAAAATTCAGAAAAGTATGAATATGCTAGCAAAAAGAGCTCTGAAATCGAGCTCTATGAATGAAGATGAGATACCTTTCATTAGATTTTTCAATTATTAGATATTAACCTTTCAATGTAGATGCAGATTTGTTTTCAATCTCTATCTGCCGACTAAAAAGGTCCCCCGGACTATTAATGAAGATTACTTCGTAATCTTCATTTGCAACCTAAACTAGTCTCCAAGACTAGTTTAGCCACCAAGATACGCTTTTCTAACTTCTTCTGATGAGGCGAGTTCTTTTCCTGTTCCGGATAGGACAATTTTTCCTGTTTCCAGTACATAGCCTCGGTCAGAGATTGCGAGTGCTTTATTAGCGTTTTGTTCAATCAAGAGGACGGTCGTTCCTTGTTTCTGGATATCTTGAATGATATCAAAAATCTCTTGGATAAAGATTGGGGCAAGACCCATTGATGGTTCATCTAAAAGAAGAAGTTTTGGTGTTGACATAAGAGCGCGTCCCATGGCAAGCATTTGTTGTTCCCCTCCTGAAAGAGTGGCTGCATCTTGGTTCTTCCGTTCCTCAAGACGAGGAAAGCGTGAGAAAACTTTCTTCAAGTTAGCTTGATTTTCTTCACGATTTTTCTTTAAGAAAGCTCCCATTTCTAGATTTTCCATAACAGTCAAGCCAGGAAAGACGTGGCGTCCTTCTGGAACTTGTGAAAGACCACCTGCCACGATTTTCTGAGCTGGCATTTTTTGGATTTCTTGACCTAAAAATTCAATCTTTCCTGAGCTTGGTCTAACTAAACCAGACAAGGTACGGAGAATGGTTGTCTTACCAGCACCATTGGCACCGATAAGGGAAACAACCTCTCCTTCATTAACTTCAAAGCTTACATCACGGACTGCTTGGATCATACCGTAATGCACAGAAAGATTTTCAACTTTTAACATAGACATTAGGCTTCACCTCCTAGATAAGCTTCGATAACGCGTTTATTGGTCTTAATTTCGTCTGGAGTTCCTTGAGCAATTAAACGACCATATTCAAGTACGTAGATGCGTTCTGTTACTTCCATGACCAGATTCATATCGTGTTCAATCAACATGATTGTAATTTTAAATTCATCTTTGATACGACGAATTAACTCAGTCAATTCCGCTGTTTCCTGTGGGTTCATACCTGCTGCTGGTTCATCTAAAAAGAGAATTTTAGGTTCTGTAGCAAGGGCACGAACAATTTCCAAGCGACGTTGCTGTCCGTAGGCGAGGTTTTTAGCAAGGGTCTCTGCATCACCATCTAAATCAAAGATTTTCAACAATTCCAAAGCTTTAGCCTTTAATTCTTTTTCACTCTTGTAAAAAGCTGGTAAGCGTAAGAAACTAGCAAAAACATGTTGTTTGTGATGGTTGCCAAAAGCAATCAAAACATTGTCCAAAACTGTTAAATCTTTAAAGAGACGGATATTTTGGAAAGTACGTCCAAGTCCCAAAGAGGCAATCTTATAAGGTGACTTCCCATTCAAAAGGTGACCATCTAAGGTAACGGTTCCCTCACTTGGTTCATAAACACCGGTCAAAAGATTGAAAAGAGTGGTTTTACCAGCTCCGTTTGGACCGATTAGCCCAACCAATTCCCCTTCGTTTAATTCAAGAGTCACATCTCCAACAGCTGTTAGACCGCCAAAATGTTTGGTTAACTGTTTTACTTCAAGTAATGCCATTAGTTTTGTTCCTCCTTCTTAGATTTTTTAAAGAAACGTGATAGGCTCAATTCCCATGTTCCAAGAAGTCCACCTGGTCTGAAAATCATTACCAATACCAAGGCCAAAGCGTAAATAATCATACGTACACTAGCAACATCTTGGAGAAGCATATTCAAAATTCCAAGAACAATAGCTGAAACAATCGCACCTGTAATTGAACCAAGTCCACCAAATACAACAATGATCAAAACGTTGATTGAGTTGATGAAAGTGTAATCTTTCGGTACAACTGAACCGATAAATCCTGCCTGAAGTGACCCTGCAATACTTGCAGTAATGGCACCAAAGACAAAAGCGATAATTTTAATTTTAGTCGTATTAACCCCAACTGACTCAGCAGCGATTTCATCCTCACGAACGGAGAGGGTCGAACGACCAATTGGACTACGCAAGAAGTTCAAGGTTGCAATGGTTGTAATCACGACAAAGAAGTAAACCATTTGCCAAGTTGTAAAGTTTGGAATTCCCAAGATACCTGCCGCACCATTTGTAAGGCTTCCGCCATTGATGATAAAGATACGGATAATTTCAGAAACACCTAGAGTTGCTACTGCAAGATAGTCCCCCTTCAAACGCAAGGTTGGAATTCCGACAAGTAAGGCAACTGCTCCTGAAAGCAAAGCACCTATAAGCATGGCTCCAAAGAAGGCACCGTAGGTTGGTGATTTAGAACCAATAATAGCTGCTGCATAGGCACCAATCGCCATGAAACCAGCATGACCAAGTGAAAATTGTCCTGAAAAACCAACGATTAAGTTGAGACCAACAGCCAGAATAATATTAATTCCAATTTGTTGTAAAATCTGTACATAGAATAGATTAAGTACTCCAACTGAAACCAGTACACTAATCAAGCCATAGCCAGCTAACAAAAGGAGTAACCATAGAATATTAACTTTTAAATTTTCTTTCATCGTTTACACCTTCTCTTTCACATTTTTACCAAGGATACCAGCTGGACGGACAATCAAGATCAACAACAAGATTCCATAAACAATGGCATCACGGAAGTCTGACATCCCAAAGGCTGTCGCAAAGGTTTCCAATAGACCAATCACAAAACCACCAAGAGCAGCACCAGGAATGATTCCGATACCACCAAGTACTGCGGCAACGAAAGATTTAAGACCTGGAGTAACCCCCATCAAAGGCTCAAGAGAGTTATAATAGAGGGCAATCAGAACACCAGCTGCACCCGCAAGAGCAGAACCCAAAGCAAAGGTAAAGCTGATAGTACGGTTTACATTGATCCCCATCAATTGCGCTGCATCGCTATCTACGGATACTGCACGCATGGCTTTCCCCATCTTGGTCTTTTGGACAATAACCTGTAACAAAATCATCAAAATCAAGGAAATGGCCAAAATCATTAACTGCACATTTGTTAAGCTAATTGGTCCCAAATCATAGCGAACTGTTTGAATCGCTTGAGGGAAGGCACGGGTATTGGCACCAACCAGATAGACCATTCCATACTCCAATAAGAAGGAAACCCCAATAGCTGTGATCAAAACAGCAATACGAGTGGAGTGGCGCAAAGGTCGGTAAGCAAGGAATTCAATCACGACACCAAGAACGGCTGTCGCTAACATAGCTACAATAAGAGCTACAAAGAAATTCATTTGAAAAGAATTAATCAAGAAATAACCGATAAAGGCTCCCATCATATAAATATCACCGTGGGCGAAGTTGATGAGCTTGATAATTCCGTAAACCATGGTATATCCTAGGGCTAATAGCGCATAAACACTGCCTAGAATCAAACCATTTACTAGTTGTTGGAGCATAAGATTCACTCTTTCTATATATAATTTTGAGGGTTTTCCCTCATTTTTTGATAGGTTCTTAAACATCGAAACAGGGAGTGAGTCCGAGGCTCATTCCCTATTTCAACATTTTTCTATTATGGTTTTACAACTTCTGCTGCTTCAACCTTACCATTGTTCATGGTCATCATGTAAGCAGTTTTGACTGTGTTGTGGTCTGCATCGAAACTTGTTTGACCAGTTACACCTTCAAAGTCTTTTGTTTTAGCAAGGTTGTCCTTAATCTCACCTGAGTTTTTAGCACCTTTTGCTGCGTTTGCTACAAGGTGAACTGAATCATAAGCCAAGGCTGCAAATGTTGAAGGCTCTTCGTTGTACTTAGCACGGTAAGCATCAAGGAAAGCTTTTGCTTTAGCTGAAACTTCTACAGTAGTTGAGAAGCCTGAGATAAAGTAGATGTTTGATGCTTTTTCAGGAGTTGCTTGTTGTACAAACTCTTCACCGTTGAATCCATCACCACCAACGATTGGTTTGTCAATTCCCATACCACGCGCTTGGTTTACAATTTTACCAGCTTCAGTGTAGTAACCAGGAACGATGATAGCATCAAAATCTTTCCCTTTCATTTTTGTAAGGGCTGCTTGGAAGTCTGTGTCACCTGCTACGAAAGTTTCATCTGCAACGATTTCACCTTTGTAAGCTTCACGGAAGGCTTTGGCAATACCTTTAGCATAGTCGCTAGCATTATCAGTGTAAAGAACAACTTTCTTAGCTTGCAATTTTTCAGAAACATAGTTTGAGATAATTTTTCCTTGGAAGCTATCTTGGAAAGTTCCGATAAAGAGGTAATCTTGACCTTTAGTCAATCCATCTTGAGTCGCACTTGGCGAAATCAATGGAACACCTGCTTTTGTAGCGTTAGCTACCGCAGCTGCAGTTGCACCAGATGTCGCAGGTCCTACGATTGCTGATACTTTAGATTGGGTTACAAGGTTAGTTGTTACTGAAGCCGCCTCAGCTGTTTCAGACTTGTTATCTTTATCGACTACTTCGATTTGTTTTCCATCGATACCACCTGCAGCATTGATTTCATCAACGGCAAGTTGGGCACCTTTTTGTTCAGATGTACCGTAGGCTGCTACGGCACCAGTTTCTTCAAAGTTAAATCCAATTTTGATTGTCTTTTCATCTACTGAATTACCAGCAGCGTTTGACGCTCCAGACTTCACTTCTCCACAGGCTGCAAGAAGTGCTACACTTGCAAGCGCCACAAACGATAGGGCAAATTTTTTCTTCATCTTTTTTGTCTCCTTATTCTTAAATAAATAGCATGTTAAGAATATACCGAATTATCAGAAAATTGTCAACACTTTTCTTAGACTTTTTCGATGATAACGTTTTCCTCTCGATAAAGATTGCCCACAAAGGGTGTTTCCAACTCTTGGATATGACAAACTCTAACTTTTTTTATAAATTTTTCCTTGCCCAAGCGCCCGACCAATTGCTCCACTTCTTGAGTTGGAACATAAAGCTGTAAGTAACGATGTTTCTTGGAATGATAGGTAATATCTCCATAATCCTGCAGTTTTTTGGCATCACGATTATAGTAAAGATAGATAATCAAGCCAGATCGATTGACTTTTTCAAACATGATAAATCCTCTTTCTAAGAAATCTCTCCCTATTATACCAAAAAAAGCAAACCCAGTCGAGTTTGCCTTCTATCACCATTAATTCAATGAATTGTTGGCCATGATTTCATCAATAAAGCCATATTCAAGTGTTTCCTGGGCGCTCATCCAGTTATCTCGTTCTGCATCTGCATGGACTTTTTCGATTGACTGACCTGAATTTTCAGCCAAGATTTTTTCCAAAGTATTACGAGTTTTAAGCAAGTGTTCTGCAGCGATCGCCATATCGGTTTGCTGAGTACCTCCACCTGTACCACCCATTGGTTGGTGGATCATATACTCTGCATTTGGAAGCATGAAACGTTTGCCTTTTGCTCCACTTGATGCAATGACCGTCCCCATAGATGCTGCCATTCCCATAACAATGGTTTGGACATCGGCCTTGATAAAGTTCATGGTATCAACGATTGCCAAACCAGCTGAAACGGAACCACCAGGTGTATTGACATAAAGGTAAATATCTTTTGTACTATCTTGGGCATCTAAGAAAAGCAATTGGGCAATAACAGAGTTAGCCATATTGTCTTCAACTGGGCCTGTCAGCATAATGATGCGGTCTTTGAGAAGACGTGAGTAAATATCGTAAGAACGTTCTCCACGGCTTGTTTGTTCAATAACTACAGGAATCATTTATTTCTCCTTTTGAGTTTTAATTTTGTTGGTCAAATGACTGAAGATAAGACTATTATAATATCTTGGTCAAAAAAGGTCAAATTTTTGCTCTGTTTTCATCAGACAGAAACAAAAATTCAACCTCCTTTCGTGACTGGAGCTTCTTTTCCAAGTCATTCTTCTTTTCGATCTTATTTCGTACCGAACAAGCGGTCTCCAGCATCTCCAAGACCTGGAACGATATAACCGTGTTCGTTCAAGCGTTCATCCAAGGCTGCTGTAAAGATTTCTACATCTGGATGAGCTTCTTGAAGGGCTTTAACACCTTCTGGAGCAGATACAAGGCAGACAAATTTGATATTTGATGCACCACGTTTTTTAAGAGAGTCAACAGCCAAGATTGCTGATCCACCTGTTGCCAACATTGGGTCTACCACAAAAATTTGACGTTGGTCAATATCTTCAGGTAATTTCACCAAGTACTCAACTGGTTGAAGCGTTTCTTCATCACGGTACATACCAATGTGGCCAACTTTAGCAGCTGGAACCAAGCTCAAAAGTCCATCCACCATCCCGATACCTGCACGCAAGATTGGAACGATAGCCAATTTCTTACCTGCCAATTGTTTTTGAACTGTTTTTGTGATTGGTGTTTCGATTTCTACATCTTCTAGTGGAAGATCACGAAGTACTTCATACCCCATCAACATTGCAATCTCATCTACTAGCTCACGAAAAGCTTTTGTAGAAGTATCTGTACGACGCAAGATTGACAATTTGTGTTGAATCAGTGGATGATTAATAACTTCAATTTTTCCCATTTTTGGAATTCCTTCTTTCAATTTATTCTTCTTATTATACCAAAAAACGGTTTAAAAATCTTTCTAAACCATTTATTTTTGATAATTTTTACATTAAATCTGCTTCTTTAAGAGCTACCTGTACGGTCTCAAGTGGTAAATGGGTCAATTCTGTTCCTTTTTCTTGATAAAGGTATTGGGCGTAGTCGTCCATTCGGTACTGGTTGATATAAACCACGCGCTTGCATCCGACCTGCAGCAATTGTTTTGTACAGTTGAGACAAGGAAAATGGGTCACATAGGCTGTAAAGCCTTTAGGAACACCACGTTCTGCACCTTGAAGGATAGCATTAACCTCGGCGTGAAGGGTGCGAACACAATGGCCTTCAATGACCAAACATTCGTGGTCAATACAATGCTCAGTCCCTGACACTGAACCATTGTAACCAGTGGAAATAACCTTATTATCCTTTACCAGAATTGCGCCCACTTTGGCACGTTTACAAGTGGAACGATTGGCAATTAGTAATGCTTGGGCTGCAAAATACTCATCCCAGGCCAGTCTTTTTTCAGTCATCTCTTTTCTCCTTTTTCTCTATTTTTTAAAAAATGGTAACCGTAAATCCGCTATCTTTTCAGCAGGTACCTTCATGCCATCCTTGATCCATTTTAGAAGGACAGAGACGATGGCCGAGCTCCAGAAGGAATGAAGATAAGAGCTGACACCTTTTGATTTTCCATGGTATTTTTCCAGAAACTCCTGCATGGCTTGGACAAAGATTTTTTCCAGATGGTAATCTAAGGCAAGTTGAATCACTCTGGCTTCCTTTCTTGCCTCTCGGAAAAGGTGAACCCAGACCAGATAAAGGTCTGTCTTTAAATCATAATGATGCAACTGTTCCATAATATTGTGGACAGTTCGTTTAAAGACGCTTTCTAAAATCTCCTCTTTGGAATCATAATTACGATAAAAGGCTGCACGAGAAACGCCTGCACGCTTAACCAATTCAGAAATACTAATCTTGGTCAAGTCCTTTTTTTCCAAGAGCTGCAAGAGGGCTGTTTCGATGGCTTCTCTGGTTAATAAATTGGATTCTTGGTTTGATTTTCTGAGATTTTCAAGAGATTTTTCAGAGATTCTACGTTCAGACATAACATTTTCTTTCTACTTGTCACAACAGACAGATAAGGCTTTTGTTTCAAGGGTTTTCATGATATAATTGTAAAAAAAGACAGAACCTTTGTCAATGTATAACTGACAAAGATGGAGAATTTCTATGACTTGGAAGATTATTGCTGACTCTGGTTGTGATTATCGTCAACTAGCAAAACCAGCTATTGACACGACCTTTGTAAGTGTTCCCTTAACCATTCAAGTAGCTGATCAGATTTTTGTTGATGATGCCAGTCTTGATATTGACCAAATGATGGAAACCATGTATGCCACTGCAGAAGCTTCAAAATCAGCTTGTCCAAGTCCAGATGACTATTTGCGAGCATTTGAAGGAGCCAAAAACATTTTCCTAGTAACCATCACAGGTACTCTTTCTGGCAGTCACAATAGTGCTCAACTGGCCAAGAATATTTATCTGGAAGACCATCCTGACACTAAGATTCATGTGATTGATAGTTTGTCTGCTGGTGGTGAGGTTGACTTGCTCGTAGAAAAATTAAATGATTTGATTGACCAGGGCTTATCTTTTGAAGAAGTGGTTGAAGCTATTACCGCCTATCAAGAAAAAACCAAGTTGCTCTTTGTCCTAGCTAAAGTCGATAACTTGGTGAAGAACGGCCGTTTGAGCAAGCTTATCGGTACGGTCGTTGGCCTTCTAAATATCCGTATGGTCGGGGAAGCTAGTGAAACTGGAACCCTTGAATTGCTACAAAAAGCAAGAGGAGCAAAGAAATCGATTCAGGCAGCCTATGAAGAGTTAGTGAAAGCAGGATATGCTGGTGGCCGTATTGTTATGGCCCAACGCAATAACGAAAAATGTTGTCAACAGCTCTCAGAGCGAATCCGTGAAACCTTCCCACAAGCTAACATCAAAATTCTCCCAACCTCTGGTCTCTGCAGTTTCTATGCAGAAGATGGCGGTTTGCTGATGGGATATGAAATTGATTAATTACATTCTTGACAAGAGGTGACTTCATCTCTTGTTTTTTTGTGGTACAATAGAGCTATGAAACATTTTGATACTATTGTCATTGGTGGAGGACCTGCCGGTATGATGGCTACAATTTCCAGTAGCTTTTATGGACAGAAAACCCTCCTCATCGAAAAAAATCGGAAACTTGGAAAAAAATTAGCTGGGACTGGTGGGGGACGTTGCAATGTCACTAACAATGGTAGCTTGGACGACCTACTAGCTGGAATTCCTGGGAACGGACGCTTTCTATACAGTGTCTTCTCCCAATTTGATAACCATGATATCATTAACTTTTTTACGGAAAATGGTGTTAAACTCAAGGTCGAAGACCACGGGCGCGTCTTTCCTGCTAGTGACAAGTCTCGGACTATTATCGAAGCCTTGGAAAAGAAAATCACTGAGCTATGTGGTCAAGTTGCTACTCAAACCGAAATTGTTTCGGTTAAAAAAAACGACAACCAGTTTGTCCTTAAGTCCGCAGACCAAAGCTTCATTTGTGAGAAACTCATTGTCACAACAGGTGGTAAATCCTATCCTTCTACTGGTTCGACTGGCTTTGGTCATGAGATTGCCCGTCATTTTAAACACACCATTACCGAGCTTGAGGCTGCTGAAAGTCCTTTGTTGACAGATTTTCCACACAAGGTCTTGCAGGGTATTTCGCTGGACGATGTGACCCTAAGTTATGGTAAGCATGTCATCACGCACGATCTGCTTTTTACCCACTTTGGTTTGTCTGGCCCTGCTGCTCTGCGTATGTCTAGCTTTGTCAAGGGTGGGGAGGTTCTCTCACTGGATGTTTTCCCTCAACTTTCTGAGAAGGACTTGGCTGCATTCCTAGAAGAAAATCGTGAAAAATCCTTGAAAAACGCTTTAAAAACTTTGCTTCCAGAACGCTTGGCAGAATTTTTTGTGCAAGGCTATCCAGAAAAAGTCAAACAACTGACTGAAAAGGAACGCGAACAACTTCTCCAGTCTATCAAAGCACTCAAAATCCCTGTGACCGGAAAAATGTCCCTTGCCAAGTCCTTTGTTACCAAAGGGGGCGTCAGTCTCAAGGAAATCAATCCCAAAACTCTAGAAAGTAAGCTGGTACCTGGACTCCACTTTGCTGGCGAGGTACTGGATATCAATGCCCACACGGGTGGGTTTAACATCACTTCTGCCCTCTGTACTGGTTGGGTGGCGGGATCAAACCCAATCTAAATCTGAATTATTTAATGGCTAAATCAGCCCCAAAAGAAAGGAAGTCCTTTGGAACATATTATCTTGTTAAGGGGAGTTACTCCTAATGGAAAAAATGCTATCCCTAAAATGTCTTATCTAGTAGATATCTTAACAGAAGCCGGTTTTCAACAAGTTCGAACCTATATTCAAAGTGGTAATATCATTCTTGAAAGTAACTTAGCCTTAGAAAAAATACGAGAACAGGTTCATACTCTAATAAAGAAAAAGATTGGAGCCGATCTCAAAATAATCATTAAGAATAAGGATATTTTTAAAAACATTGTCCAAGAAAACCCTTTTGGAGAACACTATCTTTATGACCGTATACACGTGATTTTTTATCAAGAATCTATTCAAAGCCTCCCTTTAGACAAATTGAAAATTGATTACGGTGAAGAAGAAATTTGTATCGGTAACCACTGCCTTTACCTCTATCTCCCTAGAACTGCTAAACAAAAGAAACTCCATACCAACTATCTTGAAAAGCTTTTTAATGTAGATTTGACAATGCGAAAACTAAATGTAGTAGAAAAATTATTAAGCAAGTAGTGCTTGAATTTAGTAAAAATCGGAAGAATGCTCCTCCGATTTTATTTTGTCTGAGTTTGGACATAATAGGCAATGACATCTGATGTGTACTGGGCTGTTCCAGGTCCAAATTTGTCAATGTTTTCCTTAAATTCTGGGTTATAGACGTAGCCTTTACCGATATGACCGAATACCTCAATAGAGCAGTCGAATCCATAAGTACGGATGGCTTGCAAGAGTTTAGCAGCTTCTTCTTGGTTTTCTGTTGCTGTTACAGGCAGTCCAGCTTGAAGATTTTGTGACAAGGCTCGAAATACTTGATTGAAGGCAGCCGTAGCTTCGTCTTCGTGACCTTTTTGGCGCTCGAGCGCTTGGTCCATGACTTCTTGGCCATATTTCTCTACCGCCTCTTGGTGGTATTTTTGATGGTCTTGGTAGTTAAATCCAGCAAATTTCTCTTGAATGCTCATTTCTCTTTCTCCTTTTTGTTCTTGAATGGTTTTTTGCAAGGTGGAAATCAAGCTATCCAGATGTTGCCTTTCTCGAGTCAAATAGTCCAACTGCCTGGTCAAATGAGGCAATAAATCTGTCCTTTCTTCCTTTAATAGCTCTGCTATTTTTTCTAAAGAAAAACCTAGATATTTATAGTAAAGAATGACCTGAAGACGTTCCAAATCCTCTTGACTGTAAGTTCGATAGCCGTTTCCTGACTTTAAGGGGACTAAGAGTCCTATCTTATCGTAGTGGTACAGGGTCTTGACAGAGACACCCGAAAGCTGCGCAGCTTCTTTTATATGGTACATGATTTCCTCCTTATACTCAATGAAAATCAAAGAGCAAACTAGGAAGCTAGCCGCAGGCTGTACTTGAGTACGGTAAGGCGACGCTGACGTGGTTTGAAGAGATTTTCGAAGAGTATTACATTGATAGTATAACCCCTCCCCCTAGGTCAGAGTCAAGCGTTTTTGCGAAATTTTTTTACTTTATCATAACATGAAAATGGTTTTCTTGACAGACCTTAGAAAACATGATAGGATAGTCAAGTCTATCAATCAAAAGAAACGCTCATTTTGAGTACTGATGAGGCTATTTGCCAAGGGCAGTAGCTTTTTCTTTTGTAACACTAATTTTAGGAGTTTAACTATGTCTGAAAAATCGCAATGGGGTTCTAAATTGGGCTTTATCCTAGCGTCTGCTGGCTCAGCCATCGGACTTGGTGCCGTTTGGAAATTCCCTTACATGACTGCTGCTAACGGTGGAGGAGGCTTTTTACTGGTCTTTCTCATTTCCACTATTCTAATCGGTTTCCCTCTTTTGCTAGCTGAATTTGCCCTCGGCAGAAGTGCTGGTGTCTCTGGGATTAAAACCTTTGGAAAACTCGGCAAGAATAGCAAGTACAACTTTATCGGTTGGATTGGTGCCTTTGCCCTTTTTATCCTTTTATCGTTTTACAGTGTTATTGGAGGATGGATTCTAGTCTATCTAGGCATTGAGTTTGGGAAATTGTTCCAACTTGGTGGAACGGGGGATTACGCTCAGTTATTTACTTCAATCATTTCAAATCCAGCCATTGCCCTAGGAGCTCAAGCAGCCTTTATCTTATTGAATATCTTTATTGTATCACGTGGGGTTCAAAAAGGGATTGAAAGAGCTTCGAAAGTCATGATGCCTCTTCTCTTTATCATCTTTGTTGTCATCATTGGGCGCTCTCTCAGTTTGCCAAATGCCATGGAAGGGGTTCTTTACTTCCTCAAACCAGATTTCTCTAAGCTGACCAGTGCTGGTCTCCTCTATGCTCTGGGACAGTCTTTCTTTGCCCTCTCACTAGGGGTGACAGCTATGTTGACCTATGCTTCTTATTTGGATAAGAAAACAAATCTAGTCCAGTCAGGGATTTCCATCGTAGCCATGAATATTTCAGTATCCATCATGGCAGGTCTAGCCATTTTCCCTGCTATGTCAGCCTTCAATATCCAGTCTGAAGGGGGACCGAGCTTGCTCTTTATCGTCTTGCCTCAACTCTTTGACAAGATGCCTTTTGGAACCATTTTCTACATCCTCTTCCTCTTCCTCTTCCTCTTTGCGACGGTCACTTCTTCTGTCGTTATGTTGGAAATCAATGTAGGCAATATCACCAATCAGGACAACAGCAAGCGTGCCAAATGGAGTGTTATTTTAGGAATTTTGACCTTTGTCTTTGGAATCCCTTCAGCCCTATCTTACGGTATTATGGCAGATGTTCATATTTTTGGGAAGACCTTCTTTGATACTATGGACTTCTTGGTTTCCAATCTCCTTATGCCATTTGGAGCTCTCTGCCTTTCACTTTTTACAGGCTATATCTTTAAAAAGGCTCTTGCAATGGAGGAACTCCATCTCGATGAAACAGCATGGAAACAGGGACTGTTCCAAGTCTGGCTCTTCCTTCTTCGTTTCATCATTCCAGTCATCATCATCGTAGTCTTCATCGCCCAATTTATGTAATCAAAAAGGACTTGAGTAGTGAACTCAGGCCCTTTCTTTTTTATGGATGGCTAACAATCAATTCCAAACCTTGCCCTTCCAGAGTCCAAGCTTCAACATCACTAGGTAGGATAAAGTGGCTACCTTTTTGGATTGGATAGTTTTTCCCATCAACAGTAAGCTGACCTTGACCAGCTAAGACACTGAATAAGCTGTAGTCAGCTGTCTTTTCGAAGTCAACTTTTCCAGTGATTTCCCACTTGTAAACTGCAAAGAAATCATTGGATACAAGGAGAGTGGAACGCAAATCATCTGCTTTAACAGTTACAGGACGGCTATTTGCTGGCTCACCAATGTTCAAGACATCAATTGATTTTTCAAGGTGAAGTTCACGCAAGTTACCCTTGTCGTCCTTGCGGTCAAAGTCATAGACGCGATAGGTGGTATCACTAGACTGTTGGGTTTCAAGAATCAAGATACCTGCTCCGATAGCATGCATGGTGCCACTTGGCACATAGAAGAAATCTCCAGCCTTAACAGGGACCTTGGTCAACAATTCATCCCAGTTTTTATCTTCGATTTGCTGGCGGAGTTCTTCTTTTGACTTGGCATTGTGACCGTAGATAATCTCTGAACCTTCATCCGCAGCGATGATGTACCAGCATTCTGTTTTTCCGAGTTCGCCTTCGTGCTCTAGTCCATAAGCATCATCTGGGTGAACTTGAACACTGAGCCAGTCATTGGCATCTAGGATTTTAGTCAAGAGTGGAAATACTGGTTCTGGACGGTTGCCAAACAACTCACGGTGTTCCTCATACAAACTAGCGAGGTCTGTTCCTTGATAGCGGCCATTGGCTACCTTAGACACACCATTTGGGTGAGCTGAGATCGCCCAATACTCACCAATCTTTTCATTTGGAATGTCGTAACCAAACTCATCACGTAGTTTAGTCCCACCCCAGATTTTTTCTTGCATTACAGAATTTAAAAATAACGGTTCTGACATCTTGATCTCCTGTCTGATTGTTCTCTCTTCATTATAGCAAAAAAAGAGTTCTAGTTGAACTCTTTTTCATATCTTATAAAGTAGGGAGAAGATTTTGTAAAAATAGTGAATAAATGTGTTCTACTCAATGCTTGCACCATTGCTGGCAATGACATCCTTGTACCAGTAGAAGGACTTCTTCTTGCTACGTTTGAGACTTCCATGACCTCCATTATCACGATCCACATAGATAAAGCCATAGCGCTTGTTCATTTCGCCTGTTCCAGCTGAAACCAGATCGATACAACCCCAAGTTGTATAACCGAGCAAGTCTACTCCATCTTGGTATATGGCATCTCGCATAGCCTTGATGTGGGCCTCTAGATAAGCAATCCGATAGTCATCTGCTACATAACCATTCTCATCCGGTGTATCAATAGCACCGAGGCCATTTTCTACGATGAACATAGGCTTTTGGTAACGATCCCAGATGGCATTGAGGGTAATACGAAGCCCAAGTGGATCAATCTGCCATCCCCATTCTGAGGATTCTAGATAGGGATTTTTGAGAGAGGCAAAAACATTTCCAGCTGTTAATTCTTTAACTTCTGGATCCCCTGATGCCACTCGACTTGCATAGTAAGAGAAGGAAACAAAGTCAACAGTGTAATTCTTCAACAAGTCTAGATCCTCTGCCGTCATTTCAATCTCAATTCCTTCACGCTCCCACTGCTTCTTAGCGTAGCTTGGGTATTCCCCACACGCTTGAACATCAATGAAAAAGTAACTCTTGCGATCTTCCTCCATAGCAGCCCAGTAGTCTCTCGGATGGGCTGTGTTAGGATAATACTGCCCTGCTGCCAACATACATCCAACCTTGTTTTCTGGGTCAATTTCGTGGGCAAGCTTAGTCGCCAGAGCTGAAGCTACCAACTCATGGTGAGCTGCTTGGTATTTGACTTGTTCTTGATTTTCACCTTCTTCAAAACAGAGCCCAGCTCCCATAAAGGGTGCATGAAGAATCATGTTGATTTCGTTAAAGGTAAGCCAGTATTTGACCAAGCCCTTATAGCGGGTAAAGAGGGTGCGACAGAGATTTTCATAGAAGTTTATCATACGACGATTGCGCCAACCACCGTATTCTTTAATCAAGTGCATAGGACAGTCAAAATGCGTGATAGTCACCAGAGGTTGAATACCATACTTGTGGCACTCCTTAAATAAATCTTCATAAAAGGCTAGACCAGCTTCATTTGGCTCCGCTTCGTCGCCCTTAGGAAAAATCCGAGTCCAAGCAATAGAAAGCCGATAAGTCTTAAAACCCATTTCTGCAAAAAGGGCAATATCTTCCTTGTAATGATGGTACATATCAATGGCTTCCTTGGCTGGGTAAAAGTAGCCTTCCTCAAACGAAAACATCTTTTTCCGACCTGTGATAATGGCTTCACGATCTGCACCAATAGGTACAACATCAACGTTAGCTAAACCACGCCCGTCTATATTATAAGCACCCTCGCATTGGTTGGCTGCTGTTGCACCACCCCAGAGGAAGCCCTCTGGAAATTGTAGTCTTTCTGTCATCACTTTACCTCACATGATTTACTAGTACTAGTATACTATCAAACATTTAAAAATTTCTGAAATAGCCCCAAAAAATGTTTTAAGAAAAGCATTTTCTTTATAAAAAAGCTTCTACGATGTACATAGAAGCTAAATAGGGTAGTTGAAGTTTGTATGCAAAACTGCTTTATTTCATAAGATTTGGAAGAATGAACATGATAAAGAAAGCTAGAGCAACCATAATAAAAACATTGAGATAGATAAAACATTTTGCCAACCATGCATATCGCCCAGGTCTTAGTGGTCTTTCTACATAGGAATGTTTTGGTTTTTTAGGATCATAATAAACAGCAACTTTTCCACCAATTGGAAAGCGTTCTTTAAGTGGAGATTTTGTATAAGACAAAAAACTATTCCCCTTAACTTTGTATCTTAAAACTTGTGGAATTTCACCATTTTCAAAATTATCCGTTTTTACATCAGATACGATTGAACCTAAGGGAGTACTGATTGTATTTGAAATAGCAGATAGAAATTTAGGCCCTACGACCTTGTATTGGTTTCCATCAACAGTGTATTCAACAACTGGGAGACTAATCCCATTATAAAGAACATAGGAATATCGAATAATAAATCCTTCCGTTCTTTCGGTACATCTCTTGGCATTACTATAATTACTAAATATAAAATGGGAAAACATAAAATAGGTGGAGGCAGCAAAGCCTAACATCATTAAGCCAATTAATAGAAAGAAAGTTGTTGGCATCTTTTTCCTCCTTAAAACATGATGATAAATCTATTTTAACAAAAAAGATACCGAATAAAAAGACCGGATTGCTCCGATCTGTTTAGTCAATCAAATATTAGAAAATGAATACTCCTTTTCAATGAATCGATTGATGGTAAATAAGCTGTTAGAAATTATTGACAGTATCGAAATTTTCTAGTAAAATGAATTTTGTTAATACCTAAATGGTGTGTAATTTTCTATCAACATAGTCAGGAGAAAAGGAACTTATGCTAAAAAAATTTAATGAATTGTCACTGAAAGATAAGGCTTATCTAATTGGCGGTTTGATCTTATTAGTCATTGTGATCTCCTTTGGTCTGCTCAATCGTCAAACAGTAACTGTCAGTCTTGTCTTTACACAACTATCTGCTCCCTTGATTTTGGTGATTTTTACTTGTCTAGTAATCGGGATCATTGTTGGTAGTGCTATTGGTTTTAGCTATCACCATGGCAAGACTCAAGAGCTGAAAAGCCGCATTGCTGAAGCAGAAACGACTATCCATAAAAAAGACAAGGAGCTTCTCCAGTACAAGGAACAGGTGCAACAATTAAAACAGGAAGCCAAACAATAAGTGTAGAAATCATAACCACCCGTCAGCGGGTGGTTTTTTGTCTCGCACCTAATGGAACGAGACGGACTGAAAATCGCATAACAGAAAAAAAACCGGATTGCTCCGATCTTTCAATAGTTCATATTCTCACATTCTGTTTTAAGAATAGTTAAGGTTATCTTCAAATGACTAAGCCCCTTATTTCATACGATAAAAATCAAGCACTAGACCAGCAGGACCTTTAACTAATAAGGACTCTGTTCCCCAATCCGTTTCACAAGGACCGTGTAAAATCTCGACACCTCTCTCTTTTAAACGTTGGTAATTCTGCTCTAGATCCTCAATCTCAATGTGAAGAATGATACCTGACTGAAAATCTTCCAAAGGAATCAAATGATTTTGGGACAACATTAGACAATGACTGCCAATCGTGAACTGAGCAAAGCCTTGATCAACATAATCTGCCTGTTTATCCAAAATACGCTCCAAGTCAGCACAGACTTGAGGAATACTTGAAACGATGATATCTAATTGATTTAAATTCATTAACTATCCTCCAGAAAAAGACCGGATTGCTCCGATCTTTTTAAGTTTCACTCTATGAAAATCAAAGAATAAATTCTACAAATTTAAAATTTGATTTTCGACGAGAGAAATTATTTAATTGCGCGTGATTGCAATCCTTCTTCTTCCAAGAAGAGGCGGAATGGTACGAGTTCTTCTGCTTCGTATTTTTCCTTGAAGGCTTTGATTGCTTCTTCTGAGTGTTGTTTTGGATCCAACTCAAGTACTTCTACTGGAAGTGGACGATGTGGAGTGATGTGAGCATCGATCACAACTGTCTTACCTTCTTTGTTGAGTTTAACAGCTTCTGCAACAACTGCATCGATGTCTTCGATACGGTTCACAGTGAATCCTACAGCACCTTGCGCTTCAGCGATTTTCGCATAGTCAGCATTAGGGAAGTCACAACCAAACAAGTGTTTGTTTGTGTCCTCGTATTTGTCCTTGATGAAGGCATATTTACCATTTGAGAAGACAACGTTGATAACTGGAAGGTCGTATTGAACGTTTGTGATAACGTCTGGGTAGCACATGTTGAATGCACCGTCACCCATGATGTTCCATACTTGGCGATCTGGATTGTCTTTCTTAGCAGCAATACCACCAGGAAGGGCAATACCCATTGTCGCAAAGAGTGGAGATGTACGCCACATGTTCTTAGGTGTCATGTGAAGGTGACGAGTAGATGTTTGAGTAGTGTCACCTACGTCGATTGAGTAGATAGCGTCTTGATCAGCATGTTTGTTGATTGCATTGTAGACTTGGTACAATTGCAATTCACCCTCAGTTTTACCTTCGAGTTTGTTCATGTAATCACGCCAGTTTTGGTTGTTCTTAACGTTTGCACGCCACCATGGAGTAGATTCAACTGGGTTCACTTTGTCAAGGATAGCTTGTGCTGCTTGACCAGCATCACCAAGGATTGAAGCGTCAAGGGCATGACGTTTACCAAGTTTGTAAGGGTCAATATCCACTTGGATGAATTTTTCAGTGTTCTTAAATGCTTCGTAAACTTCTGCAAATGGGAAGTTTGAACCAAGGAAAAGAACTGTGTCTGCTTCAAAGACCACTTCGTTGGCTGGTTTCCAACCAACACGGTAAGCAGAACCTGTCAAACCTTCGTAGTTCCATTCGAAAGCTTCAAAGTTTTTACCAGTAGTGATGATTGGTGCTTTGATTTTACGTGACAATTCAGTAATCACTTCACCAGCTTTAACACCACCGTAACCAGCATAGATAACTGGACGTTCAGCATTGTTCAAGATTTCAACAGCTTTATCGATTTCAACTTCGTTCAAAGCAGGAGCGATGAATGAACGCTCGTATGAACCTGATCCATAGTATGAGTTTTCGTCGATTTCTTGGAAACCGAAGTTTACTGGGATTTCAACAACAGCTGGACCTTTTTTAGAAACTGCAGCACGGCAAGCTTCGTCGATAACTTTTGGCAATTGCTCAGCGTAAGCTACACGTTTGTTGTAGACAGCGATACCGTTGTACATTGGGTTTTGGTTCAATTCTTGGAAAGCATCCATGTTGAGTTCGTTAACTGGACGTGATCCAAGGATCGCTAGGAATGGAGTGTTATCCATAGCTGCATCGTAAACACCGTTAATCAAGTGAGTCGCACCTGGACCACCTGAACCAACTGCAACCCCGATTGAGCCGCCGAATTTAGCTTGCATAACCGCTGCAAGAGCACCTGTTTCTTCGTGGCGAACTTGCAAGAAGCGGATATCTTTGTCTTCAGCCAAAGCGTCCATCAATGAGCTGAGTGTTCCTGATGGGATACCGTAGATTGTGTCTACGCCCCATGTTTTCAATACATTAAGCATTGCTGCAGATGCAGTAATTTTCCCTTGAGTCATAATGATAACTCTCCTTCAAATATTTTTAAATCTACTAAAAAAGATTTCATATAGTTTTTGAAAACGTTTCAGTAAATTTTTACACTACTAATTTATCACATTTATTTTTAGTTTACTAAGAATCTGCTCAGAAGTTTCTATTCTCTATTACAGTACAGTTTGAAAACGTTTTAGCTTCTGTTTTATAATAAAAAGCGAGCAAGCCCGCTTTTAATCTATTTTACTAAAGTTTAACAGAAGGGAACTGGTCAGAACAGATACAGAACTAAAGGCCATAGCTAGACCTGCCAATTCTGGGTTGAGGACCAATCCAATACCTGAAAAGACTCCTGCTGCTATCGGAATTCCAACGACATTGTAGATAAAGGCCCAGAAAAGATTGAGCAGAATTCGATTAAAGGTTTTCTTACTCATGTCAAAGGCACGAACCACTCCTAGGAGGTTATTAGTTGTCAACACCAAATCTGCTGACTCGATGGCAATATCTGTTCCAGCTCCCATAGCAATCCCCACATCTGCTACACTGAGGGCAGGAGCGTCATTGATGCCATCACCAACAAAGGCTACTTTTCCAGCTGATTGTAGTTTATGTATTTCATGAGCTTTTTCTTCTGGCAAGACACCTGCAATGACCTCTTCAATTCCGATTTGATCTGCAATAGCACGCGCCACACCTGCATTGTCTCCTGTCAGCATGACTGTTTTAAGGCCTCGTTTTTTCAACTGACTGATGGCTAGCTTAGCATTTTCCTTAGGGATATCCTGCAAAGCAAGCAAGCCTTTGATTTCATTGTCCACAGCCAAAAACACAACTGTCTTAGCTTCTTTTTCCAGTTCTTCTAGTTTTTCTTGATAAATGCTAGAAATATCCATGCCATCCAGCATTTTAGCATTTCCAAGCAGAACTTGTTTTCCATTGATTTGCCCTGAGACACCTTTTCCGTGCAAGGCTTGGAAATTTTCAACAGTTTGTAACTCAAGTCCAGCTTCACTGGCTCGTTTCACAACGGCTTCAGCCAGTGGGTGTTGAGAAGCTTCTTCCAAGGAGGCTGCCAATTCAAGCACTTCTACTTCGTCGCCGATGATATCTGTTACCACAGGTTTCCCTTCCGTCAAAGTTCCAGTCTTATCAAAGACAAGAGTTTGGACTTTCTGGATTTCCTGTAGAACCATTCCATTTTTGAGGAGAACTCCCATCTTGGCACTGCGTCCTGTCCCTACCATAAGGGCTGTCGGTGTTGCGAGCCCCAAGGCACAAGGGCAGGCGATAATCAAAACCGCCACTCCGTAGAGAAGAGAGGACACAAAGCTAGCTCCAAGCACGACTACACTATCTCTCAACAAGACAAACCAAACCCAAAAGGTCACAATCCCTAAAATGACAACTGCTGGAACAAAAATCCCTGAAACTTTATCAGTCAAGTCCTGAATCGGAGCACGACTTGTCTGAGCTTTCTTCACAAAATCCACAATCTGAGCCAAAACAGTCTCTGAACCAACTTTTTCTGCTCTAAAAACAAGTGTTCCACTATTATTGATGGTTGAACCAATGACGGTATCTCCAACTGTCTTGTCCACAGGCAGACTCTCACCTGTCACCATAGACTCATCAATACTAGAGATACCTTCTACTACGACACCATCAACAGCAATCTTTTCACCGGGACGCACTCGAATCAGGTCACCTACCTTGACTTGTTCCAAAGGAACTTGGACATAGCTATCCTCACGCAAGACTTCTGCTGTTTTAGCCTGCAAGTCCAGCAATTTCTCCACAGCTTGGGAAGTATTTTTCCGCATTTTCTCCTCAAAAACGGCTCCCATAAGAACGAAGAAGAAGATAAATGCAGCACTTTCAAAGTAAACGGGGAGACCAGCAAAGAGGGCAACTAAGCTATAGAAATAGGCCACTAGGGTTCCCAGAGCAACCAAGGTATCCATGTTGGCATTGTGCTTTTTAAAACTAGCCCAAGCACTTTGGATATAAGGACCACCTGCTACTAGCATAATCGGTGTTGTGGCTAAAAAGGTTCCCCAACGCATAACTTGGTGACTAATTCCTCCTGTCGACATCCCAATCATGAGAATCACAAGAGGCACAGTAAAGATACTAGTAATCCAAAAACGTTGTAAAAGGCTTAGAGATTTTCGAGTCTTCTCAACTACAGTATAACTCCCCTTTTGCATCTTCATGCCGCATGAAAATTCATGCTCGCCCAAGTCTTGAGGAGTAAAGCGAATGACTTTTTCCTCGTCTTGAGCGATTGGTTCTAGAATCCCTTCTTCTTCGAAGAGAATCTCTCTATAACAGTTTGAGGGTGTCACACGATGAAAGGTAATCTCAGCAGGAATCCCTTTTTGCAGTTGAATGTGGGCTGGATGGTAGCCTTTGTCTGCCGTAATACGGATTTTTTGAACACCATTTTCAAGGCTTGCCTTTACAATTTCAGTCATATCATTCTCCTATTCTACAATCATCTTACCGTGCATCATATTCATGCCACAAGAGAAACCATACTCTCCAGCCTGCTCAGGCGTGATTTCCACTACATACTCTTCCCCCATTGGCAGGTCCGCATGAACACCAAAGTCTGGAAAAACAATCTGATCCAGACAGGGTGAAGGGTCCTTACGGTCAAAGACAATGCGGGCTGGCACTGATTTCTTGAGGATAATCAACTCAGGCGTATAGCCCCCCATAACCTCCACTCGAATCTCTTGGTAGCCCTTTTTTTGCTGGGCCTTTTGTCCAGATTTTTCAGGCTTTTTGAAAAACCAAAACAAGATAAACGCGATAAGGGCAATACAAATAATGGTTACAATGCTATTTAACATGACGTCTCCTTTACATACAATTACATTTTACTTCTGTTACAGCGCTTGATTTCTTCTCAGAAATCACAGCTTCCAAGTCTTCCAAGTCAGCCTGAGTAAAATCACATTCAGCAATCAAATCAGCCAACAAGTTCTTAATCCTACGAGAACAAACCTTGTCCTTGATATCTTTGACAAGTAAATCCCGACTTTGGTCCAAAGTTAAAAGGGCTGAATAGACAAAGGACTTGCCTTCTTTTTTCCTCGTCAGACACTCTTTATCGACCAAACGAGCCAAAAGAGTTTGAATGGTTGACTTGGACCAGTCGAATCGCTCAGCCAGAACCCTGATCAAATCTGAACTGGTCTGCTCCCCCTGCATCCAAATAATCTTCATAACCTGCCATTCTGCATCTGAAATCTGCATAATCACACCTCCTAAAATCTACATTTGTCGATCACAGTTATTAGTATACTCTTATAATCTACATTTGTCAACTATGAACTTAATCTTTTCTTTGGAAAATAGAATTTTAAGCATTTGATAAAGGATTTCCAGTCAATTTTTACTATATAAACTATAAAAATATGCTATACTAAAGAAAAAAGAAAACAACCACTAGGGGTGCGTAAAGCTGAGATTAACAACTGTTAGATCCCTTTGACTCAATCTAGGTAATGCTAGCTGATGAAAGTGGAAATGATAATGGTGACTAACAGTCTTCTATTGCCTTCCTGAAACGGACTAGCTTGTTCTTAAGAATACAAACTTCAGTTGGTTGGGAGGTTTTAGATGACTTATTTACCCGTTACTTTGACCATTGCAGGTACTGACCCTAGTGGTGGTGCTGGCATTATGGCTGATTTAAAATCTTTCCAAGCTAGAGATGTCTATGGAATGGCAGTTGTGACCAGTCTTGTCGCTCAAAATACCCGAGGCGTTCAATTAATCGAGCATGTTTCTCCTCAAATGTTGAAAGCTCAATTGGACAGTGTCTTTTCTGATATCCCACCTCAGGCTGTGAAAACTGGAATGTTAGCGACAACAGAAATCATGGAAATTATCCAACCCTACTTAAAGAACCTTGATTGTCCTTATGTGCTTGATCCAGTTATGGTTGCCACCAGTGGAGATACTTTGATTGATACAAACGCAAGAGACTATCTCAAAACAAACTTGCTACCTCTTGCAACCATCATCACACCCAATCTTCCTGAGGCAGAAGAGATTGTTGGTTTTTCAATCCATGATCCTGAAGACATGCAGCGTGCTGGGCGTTTGATTCTAAAAGAATTTGGTCCTCAGTCCGTTGTTATCAAAGGTGGTCATCTCGAAGGTGGTGCCAAGGATTTCCTCTTTACCAAGGATGAACAATTTGTCTGGGAAAGCCCAAGAATTCAAACCTGTCACACCCATGGTACTGGATGTACCTTTGCTGCAGTGATTACGGCTGAACTAGCCAAGGGCAGAAGTCTTTACCAGGCAGTTGATAAGGCCAAGGCCTTTATTACGAAAGCCATCCAAGACGCTCCTCAACTCGGTCACGGTTCTGGCCCAGTCAACCATACAAGCTTTAAAGATTAAAAAAACTCTCTAGTTCCTACTTTAAGGGAATTAGAGAGTTTTTATACTCTTCAAACTACGTCAGCTTTATCTACAACCTCAAAGATGTGTTTTGAGCAACCTGCGGCGAGCTTCCTAGTTTGCTCTTTGATTTTCATTGAGTATTAATTAGAAAATAATGTCATCCAACTTTGTCAAAAAGGCTTGCGTTTTTGCCTCTATATCTTCTGCCTGCATCAAATCACGCACTACAGCTACACCAGCTATGCCAGTGCCAATAAGCTGTTCAATGTTCTCTGACGTCAAGCCGCCAATAGCAACTACTGGAATGGCGACCCTTTGGCAAATTGTTTTCAAGGTTGAAATCAGGGTGATAGGAGCATTTTCCTTGGTCGTAGTCGGGAAAATGGCTCCTGTCCCCAAGTAATCTGCTCCTCCTTCTTCTGCCTCGAGGGCTCTTTTTACCGTTTTAGCTGTTACACCGAGTATTTTTTCAGGGCCCAAGACTTGTCGGGCAATCGAAACTGGCAGTTCATCGTCTCCAATATGCAGACCAGCAGCATCAACCGCAAGACAGACATCCAAACGATCATCGATGATCAAGGGTACCTGATAGGCATCTGTTATTTCCTTAACTTGTTTTGCCAGTTGATAATATTGATTGGTTGTAAGATTTTTTTCTCGTAATTGGACTATGGTAACTCCTGAACGGCAGGCCGTCTCAACCTTTTCAAGAAAGCTTTCCAAGGAATCTTGGTAGCGATTGGTTACTAGATAGAGTCTAAGCGCCTCTCTATTCATAAACATCTCCTTTGATGGCATCTAGCCAATTTTCATCTCTTTTGAGGAGCGAAAGCTGATTGAGTACTTGGTAACGAAATTCTTCCAATCCCATTTCTTGAACAACTATTTTCTCAGCAGAGACATTGAGATAAGAGACTGCCAAGCAAGAAGCTTCAAAACCTGTTTTTCCTTGGCTGAGAAAAACAGCTGTCAAGGCTCCAACCAAGTCTCCTGTCCCTGTTATCCAGTCTAATTCTGCACAGCCATTCTCCAATACAGCAACCTGATTCTCTGAAACGATGAGGTCCTTGGGGCCTGTGACTAAGAATGACATACCAGGATAAGTCTGACACCAATCTTTCAAGACTTGAAGCAAATCCTCAGTTTCTTGATCTTTAACACTCGCATCGACACCAACGCCGTGGTGCTTTAAGCCAACAAGACTTCGGATTTCTGACATATTTCCTTTAAGAACCGTAGGTCTATAGCCTAAAAGGTCTTTAACTAAGCTCTTACGAATGACTGAAGCCGTTACGCCAACTGCATCTACTACCATTGGAAGAGAAACTTGAGCTGCATAAGAAGCTGCCATACGGATTGCTTTTTCCTTCTCAGCTGACAAATGCCCCAAATTGATGAAGAGTGCCTGGCTTTGCTTAGTAAAATCAAGAACCTCACGGGGATCATCTGCCATGACAGGTTTGCATCCCAGAGACAAAATCCCATTTGCCAGCATCTCACAAGAAATTTCATTGGTAATGCAGTGAATGAGGGAAGTCGTTTCCAAAGGAAAAGGATTTGATAATTCCAGCATCAGTCTATCCTTTCAGCAAAGAAATATCCCTGCACTTTTTTAAAGAATTCCTGCTTGATTAAAAATCGAAAGGCAATAAAGGAAATTGCTGTACCAATCAAGGTTGCTCCGAAAAATCGAGGAGTGTAGATAAACCAGCTAAGTTTAGCAGCCGATCCTGTAAAGAGTACCATAACAGGATAGGACACAATAGAACCAATAATACCTGTTCCCAAAATTTCTCCCAAGGCAGAAAAGTAAAATTTTCGACCGTACTTATAAAAGAGACCTGCTAGAAGGGCTCCAAAAGTCGCTCCTGTAAGAGCTAAAGGCGGAATCCCTTGAGTCGTCATACGGATAAAGGCTGTCACTGTAGCCATAGCCAAGGCATAAACAGGTCCCATCATGATTCCTGCTAGAATATTGACTACACTGGACATCGGTGCCATTCCCTCAATTCGAAAGATGGGTGTAAGAACTACATCAAGGGCAATCATCATGGATAAAATGGTTAATTTGTGAACTTGTAATTGGTGCTTTCTCATGTTTCTTTTATTCTCCTGCTTCTAAAGACTGCAGATCGCTCTTCCATGTCTGGTGTTGGTAGGCCATTTCCCAAAACTTAGCTTCCATATGAACACTGATGTGGAAGACATCTAGCATTTTTTTCTTGTCTGTCTCGTCACTTTCTCGATAGAGCTGATTGACCAAAACTTCTTCCTCTCTGATCTGCTGCTCCAACTCATCCGTAATATAAGTTTCAATCCATTGTTGGTAGAGAGGATTTGGTGATGGTTTAAGATTAAGTGATTTGCCTATATCATGGTATAACCAAGGACAAGGCAGCAAACTTGCAAAAGCAATACCCAAGTTTGGCTCTGCAAATTGACGATAAATGTGAGAGATATAATGATAGCAGGTTGGAGCGATTGGATGTTGCTCCATTTCCTGGTCGCTGATTTCCAATTCCTTGAAAAATTGTTGGCGGATAAATAACTCACCTTCCACTAGACTCTGAGCATTTTGTTTTAAGAGTCTTTTCATCTCTTGGTTTGAAGTCTTATCAGCCAAAAGGTGATAGATTTCTGAGAAGGCCTTCAGATAGTAGGCATCCTGAATCAGGTAATAGCGGAAAATGGCAGGTTCCAAATTCCCCTCTTGCAACTGTAAAATAAAGGGATGATGAAAGGAAGCCTGCCAAGCTTCCTTGGATAATTCCATCGCAATATCTGTAAATTCCATAATAACTCCTTTATAAAAATAGACTGGTTTGAAGCAATAAAAAGAAAAGCAGGTAGATTAATTTTGTTTTTTTAGGAATATAAAAAGTCCGATAGCGATTCTCCACCTGTGCATGTTCGTCATATCCATGCGCCGACAGAGCTCTCAGATAAAGATGGCGCCACCTAAAGACTGTCATCAGAACCTTGCTGTAAATCAAGGGAGACCAAAAATGCAGTTCTTGACCGCGTAATAGGCAAGCTTCCTTGAGAGACTTGATTTCTTGCTGAATGAGGGGGAAGGAATTGAATACCACAATCAAGGCATAGGCCCAAGAACGTGATAGCCCCTTTTGAGCCAAGTACAAGAGAAGCTCTTTTAGGGAAATAGAGGAAACAAAGACAAGGCCGATACAAACCGTCACAAAGGCCCTCGTTCCAAGCATGACTGCCTGCGAAGTATCTCCGTGTAACTGAACTGCCCAGTAGTTGGCCAAAGATGGCAAAACGGCGAGCAGAATCATCCAAGCTAACATTTTAAATCGACGGTAATAAAGCATAAAGAGAATGCAAAATGCGACTACCGAAAGATTCAGAGCAATCGAAGGAATGAAAGATGTTTCCAGTGATAAAACCAGCAAGAAGAGACTGATAATCGGTGTCTGGGTTGCTACTTTGACCATATTATCTCACCTCCCCTTGAGTATTGCTACTCTGAGATGTGAGCGGTTTGGTGATAGTCACTTCGTTCACATGACTGAGCCCCTGACTAGACATCTCAATCCAATAATCAACCACAGAGATCAAGGGATCTAAACGATGGCTAATGATCAGAAAACTTCTTCCTTGATTTCTCTCCTCCACAATCCACTGACAAAAATAATGGCAAGCTCTATCATCCAAACCTGCAAAAGGTTCATCTAGCAAGATTACAGAAGCCTTGCTAGTCAAGATGGTCAAGAGCTGTAGAATCTTTTGTTGACCACCACTTAATTGATAGGGACTCTTATCGAGTGCCTGCTCCAGATCAAAATACCGTAAAGCTTGGAGTATCCGCTGATTTCTTTCAGAATCAGGTCTGTCTAATTGAAGTTCTTCTCGCAGACTGACTCGGATAAACTGTTTCTCAGCTTCCTGAACAACACCCGTCAGGTCACGGTACAAACTCTTTTTCTTTTTCAGAACCGTCCCCTTCCAGGTAATGCTCCCCTTATACTTTTGAAATTGAAGAATAGACCGAAAGAGGGTTGATTTCCCGACACCATTGTCACCTAAAATACAGGAAATCCCTTGGTAGAATGTGAAATCTGCAATTAAAAAGAGGTGACGCTTATCCAGCTCACAAGTTGTTCGATCCATATGAAACAGTTCTAGGCTAGAAGCAACTTCCTTTGAAGCAACCTGTGTCATCTCAGAGGAAGGGATTTGAAACACTTCCCTTAGTTGGCCATCTCTTAGCTCCACCATATGGTCGATATAGGCTTCATAGTCCGTTAAATCATGGTCGCACAGGATGACTGTCTTCTCATTAGAGGCCAATTCTTTTAGAATCTCCAATATCTCTATCCTACTCTTACGATCAATAGAAGCGAAGGGCTCATCCAAGAGATAGACCCTAGGATTCATAGCAAAGAGAACAGCCAAAGCAGCCTTTTGCTTTTCCCCACCTGATAAGTGATGAATGGGACGGTGCAAAATCGCCTTGCAGCGACATTGCTGGACAACCTCTGCTATTTTAGAATCAATTTCCTGAACGGGATGCCCAATATTTTCCAAGGTAAAAATCAGCTCCTCAAACAAGTTCTCCATGGTAAATTGATGATTGGGATTTTGAAAGAGAATACCAACCGTCTGGACACGTTCAATGATAGAAAGCTGACTGACCTCGTTCCCATTTATCAGGACTTGACCGCTATAGGGAAGAGAACTGACTTGGGCAATCATTTGAAAGAGGCTGGATTTTCCTGAACCACTGCTCCCAACTAACAAGGTAAAGGCTTGCGCATGAAAAGTAAAATCAATCGGCTCAGAGAAGATTGGGGACTGAATCGCTCGTAGTTCCAGCCCCATCTATGCCTTGCCCCCAGCTGCAAACTGATGATAAAGTTTGACAATGGCACGAACCAAGATGGTACAGAAGAAAAAGACGGAAATAAAACGTACTACAAGCAAGGAAAGGACAAAAGGAAGGGAGAAGGCGTAGTAACCTAACTTAATGTATTCATAGACAAAGCTAACAAGCGTAATCCCAATACTATTAGCAGTTAGAGAGAGCCAACTTTCATAGCGATTCTTGGTTACGATAAAACCAAGTTCACTTCCCAAACCTTGAACCAAGCCAGACAAAAGGGCACCTAGACCGAATTGGCTACCATAAAGGACTTCAGCAAGCGCAGCTAGCACTTCTCCAATCGTTGCGCTTCCCACTCTTGGAACAAAGATGGCAGCAATGGGTGCAGCCATACACCAGAGACCAAAGAGGATTTCATTGGCAAAGGCCTGTAAACCAAGAGGTGCTAAAATCAGGGTGAGGATATCAAACAGATAGCCTGAACCCACAAAAACGCCACCAAAAAAGATAGACAAGAAAGCAAGTAAAATAACATCTTTTAACTGCCATTTTTTCAACATAAAAAACTCCTTTTTAAAGAAAAGTGGAGCATTCAAGGAGACCTACCTAAATGCTTTGTATCCAGTTCATCCAGTTTCGTAAAAGAAAAAACTCTAATTACAAATAGAAATTAGAGTTCAGCTTACAAGATTAGATGGTTAGTTTCTACAAACACAAAACCATTTCACATTTCCCTTCGCCAGTCTTAACTGTATCAGGTTCAATGGGTATCATCTCAGCCTAAAGCACCCCAAATGTCTTTATTATTTAATTATATAAATATTATAACAAACGATTTTTTCCAGTTCAAGAAATTGAACTGGAAATACAGCAGATCTTTCTTTGGTTAGATAGATACCTATTGTTCACTCATTTCTCGAACAGTTTTTTCTATATTTTTTGCATACGATATTGCTGAAATGATTGAAACACCGTCAACATTGGTCTTCATAATATCTTTAATATGTTGCGTCTGTATCCCACCAATTGCAACTAAGGGCATTTGTGGCAATAGTTTTCTCATCAATTTAAGACCCTCATAACCTATAGCGCCACCAGCATCATCCTTTGACTGGGTATCAAATACAGGACCAACACCAACATAATCTACATATTCAACTTTTGATTGTTGAAATTCTTCCTCGTTTTTTATAGAAAGACCAATTATTTTATCTGGCATCAATTTTCTAATTTCATCAACACCAAGGTCATCCTGCCCTACATGTACGCCATCAGCGTCAATTTCCATTGCTAACTCAATATCATCATTAACAATAAACGGCACATTGTATTTTTTACAAAGATCCTGTAGTTTAATTGCTAATTCGACTTTTTCTTTACCTTCCAGGGCTCCCTCACCTTTTTCACGGAATTGAAATAAGGTTATCCCACCTTTTAAGGCTTCCTCAACGACTCTATATAGATCTTTTCCCTGGCAAGTAGTCGTTCCACAAATAAAATATAGTTTTAGTAATTCTTTTTGAAACATCTTACTTCACTCTTTTGAATTTCTTTACATCTTCATCTGTAATCTCGTATAAGGCATTTATAAATTCAACTTTAAATGTTCCAGGAAGATGCCCATTTGGACGTTTTTCTGCCATTTCTCCAGCTATATTGTAAACCAACATTGCTGTTTCTAATGATTTCAATTCTTGACCTTTTTCTAGTCCGATAAAGCTTGCTACTACAGCACCTAATAAGCATCCTGTCCCAATAACTTTTGGCATCATGGCACTACCATTATGAATCGTTACCACTTCTCCATTTACCGCAATAGCATCCACTTCACCTGTTACTACTATTGGAATATTGAACTTCTCATTTGCTGCTAGAGCAATTTCGTCAATATTATCTACGCCTGCACTATCTACTCCTTTAGATGCCACATTTATTCCCACTAAAGAGGCAATCTCGCCAGCATTTCCCCTTATCGCTGCTAGTTTATAATTGTTGATTAGATCATCTGCTACTTTTTTTCTATATTCTCCTGCTCCACAGGCTACAGGATCTAGAACTGCTGGGACATTATATTTCTCTGCAATTTTCAAAGCAGCTTGGTATAATTTCCAATTTTCATCTGTCAATGTTCCTATGTTTATTAATAAACCACCAGCATACTTTAACAAATCCTCTAAATCTGCAGGAAACTCACTCATAGCTGGTGATGCACCCAGTGCTACTAATCCATTTGCTGTGAAATTTTTTACTACATCATTGGTGATGCAAATGACCAAAGGTGCTTTTTCTTTTAATAATTTTAAACTTGTCATATTGAAATTCTTCCTTCTCACTTTATACGATATACTGATTTCGATTTATCTCTATCTTTCGTTAAGAAATTTTTTTCATTTACCATTTACATTGAATGATTTACCTCATCAAATTTGTAAATATCCTAAACCTTCTCTAGGCGTCATAGCCAATATCAAAAAAGGCTAATTCTAAAGCAACCGCTTGATTCCAACGTTCCTGAAGTTCTGTCAAATCCTCTCTACCTTTCCCGACACGATTAAGTTCGTCAACCAGAAATTGAACCCACTCTGCAAAGAAAGGACCTCTGTGGAGATTAATCCATTCCGAATGAATATAGGCTTCAGGTAGAGGCAAATCTTTAGAACCCCAGTCTAAATAGAGGCCTTCTGCAATGACCAGCATGACCAAAAGATGAGCGTAGTCTGATGAAGCCACAGCAGAATACATAAGCTCCTGAAAGGCTTTTGTTACAGGGTGCAAGGTCACTTCTAGATAATCATTCTCTACTACTTTTAACTCTTTAAAAGCCTTTTGGAAATAACCGTCTTCATCTGCTTCAAGAAAGCCTAATTGCTTGGCAAAACGAAGCTTGGATTCAAGCTGGTCTGCGTGGGCTACGCAGGCACCCAGCATGGATAAGAAAGCATCAAAGAAGTGATAATCTTGAATTAGGTATTCTTTTAAGACCTTATTCTCAATTGTCCCCGCAAAAAGTTCCTTAACAAAACGATGATTGATTGCAGCCTGCCAATCCTTCTGACTGTTTTTTAATAATTCTCCAACAGTCAAACCTGGCTCAAATGCATAGTCTTGTGTTTCCATATTTACTTTTCCTCTCTTTACTCGTTCGTAATCAACAAAATACCAAGAAAATCCTAGTTTTACTTGACCTTTTTAAAGAAAAACAAGGGCGTTCAAGAAGAGCTATCTAAATGCTTTGTATCACATTCATCCAGCTTATATAAACAAAAAAACTCCAATTACAATCAAGAATTAGAGTTGACTTACAAGATTCGATCGTTCATTTCGCCATACGAAAAAAACTGTTCACATTTCCCTTCGCCAGTCTTAACTGTATCAGGTTCAATGGGTATCATCTCAGCTTAAAGCACCCCAAATGTCTTTGTTATTTAATTACTGCACCAGTATAGCAAAAAATGAAAGCCCTAGCAAGATATTTGATTAGAAAATATATTTATATAGTTTTTAATGGTGATTTATTCTTCCTATAGACGAAGAAAAACCTCCACATCAAGTGGAGGCAATCTCTTTTATCAATACAATTTTAAGTCGCGTGGGTCAACTGGGAAGGTTGGGTTGTATGGGTTGTGACGGAGTTTGAAGTGTTTGACATCTTCAATAGTCTGAGTTCCAGATAATTGCATAACTGTCTTCAATTCTGCATTCAAGTGTTCAAAGACTTGACGTACACCAACACTACCACCGAGAGCCAAACCATAGATGACAGGGCGACCAATAGCTACCAAGTCTGCTCCTGAAGCCAAGGCTTTAAAGACGTGTTGACCACGACGAATACCTGAGTCAAAGACGATTGGCACACGTTTGTCAACTGCTTCTGCTACTTCTTGAAGTGAGTCAAAGGCAGCTGGTCCACCGTCGATTTGGCGGCCACCGTGGTTGGTTACCCAGATACCAGAAGCTCCCGCAGCAAGCGAACGTTCAACGTCCTCACGGCATTGTGGTCCCTTGACATAAACAGGAAGTCCTGAGTATTCAGCGATAAATTCTACATCACGTGGAGACAAGCGTTGTTTAGCTGATTTGTAAACAAAGTCCATTGATTTACCAGCACCTTCTGGTAGATATTCTTCAACAATCGGCATGCCAACTGGGAAGACAAAACCATTACGCTTATCTACTTCACGATTGCCCCCTACAGTAGCATCCGCCGTCAAGACAATCGCTTTATAACCTTCAGCCTTCACACGGTCCATGATGTGGCGGTTGATTCCGTCATCCTTACTAAAGTAAAATTGGAACCAGTGAGGTGTCCCTTGAAGGGCTTCTGTAATTTCTGGAAGATCTACAGTAGAGTAAGAGCTAGTTGTGTAAAGAGAACCAAACTCATGCACACCACGCGCAGTCGCCACTTCACCCTGTTCATTTGCCAATTTATGAGCTGCAACAGGCGCCATAATGATTGGTGAAGACAATTTTTCACCTGCAAATTCAATCTCTGTACTTGGGTTTTCAACATCGCAAAGAGTGTGAGGAACGATGAGCTTGTGGTTAAAGGCACGGATATTTTCACGTAAAGTGAAAGTATCTTCCGCCCCACTAGCGATATAGCCAAATGCTGCTTTAGGAATAACTTGTTGCGCCATTGGCTCCAAATCATAGGTATTGATGAAATCTACATGACCTTCTGCACTGCTTGTTTTGTATGACATAAAATGTCCTCCTTGATAAGTAAGCGTTTACTTTGTATATTACAAAAATATCTTAACTCTTTTTTCAAAACTTTTCAAATATTTTGTTTGTAAATTTCAGAAATTTTATTTCTATGATAAAAAATCCTTATAACAGCAATAAAAAATAGATATTATCCAAAGGAGATTTTAAGTGCTACAATAACTGTATTATTTCTAGATGGGAGGTTCTATTTTTGGATTGGTCCATTGTTGAACAATATCTACCACTATATCAAAACGCATTTCTTCTGACCTTGCATATTGCAGTGTGGGGAATTTTGGGATCCTTTCTGCTCGGTTTAATCGTTAGTATCATTCGGCATTATCGAATTCCTGTTTTGGCACAAGTAGCGACAGCCTATATCGAATTGTCACGCAATACGCCCCTTTTGATTCAACTCTTCTTTCTCTACTTCGGTCTTCCTAGAGTAGGGATTGTCCTATCTTCAGAAGTCTGTGCCACTTTAGGACTGGTCTTTTTAGGAGGCTCCTATATGGCAGAATCTTTCCGAAGTGGACTGGAAGCCGTCAGTCAAACCCAGCAGGAGATTGGATTAGCTATCGGTCTGACACCTCTACAGGTCTTTCGCTATGTGGTTCTTCCGCAAGCAACAGCGGTTGCACTCCCCTCCTTTAGTGCCAATGTCATTTTCCTCATCAAGGAAACCTCTGTTTTCTCAGCAGTAGCTTTGGCCGACCTCATGTACGTCGCCAAAGACTTGATTGGGCTCTACTATGAAACAGACATTGCGCTTGCTATGTTGGTAGTTGCTTACCTTATCATATTGCTACCCATCTCACTGGTCTTTAGTTGGATAGAAAGGAGGCTCCGCCATGCAGGATTCGGGAATCCAAGTACTCTTTCAGGGAAATAATCTCCTGAGAATCTTACAGGGATTGGGCGTTACGATTGGCATATCCATCCTATCTGTCCTCTTATCCATGATATTCGGGACAGTCATGGGAATCATCATGACCTCCCATTCTAGAATCATACGATTTTTAACACGATTGTATCTGGAATTCATCCGTATCATGCCCCAACTGGTCCTACTCTTCATCGTTTACTTTGGCTTGGCTCGAAACTTTAATATCAATATCTCAGGTGAGACTTCTGCTATTATCGTTTTCACCCTCTGGGGAACAGCTGAGATGGGGGACTTGGTCCGTGGAGCCATCACTTCCCTTCCTAAGCATCAGTTTGAAAGTGGACAGGCACTCGGCTTAACCAATGTTCAACTTTACTACCACATCATTATCCCACAAGTCTTTAGAAGATTACTGCCACAAGCCATCAACCTTGTCACTCGGATGATTAAAACGACTTCCTTGGTTGTTTTGATAGGGGTTGTTGAGGTTACAAAGGTTGGACAACAAATCATCGATAGCAATCGCCTGACCATCCCAACTGCTTCCTTTTGGATTTATGGAACCATTCTGGTCTTGTATTTCGCAGTCTGCTTTCCTATTTCCAAACTATCCACTCACTTAGAAAAACATTGGAGGAACTAAATGTCTGAAACTATCTTAGAAATCAAGGAACTAAAAAAATCCTTCGGAGACAATCCCATCCTCCAAGGACTTTCTCTAGAAATCAAAAAAGGGGAAGTTGTCGTCATCCTAGGACCATCCGGTTGTGGGAAAAGTACCCTCCTTCGTTGCCTCAATGGCTTAGAAAGTATTCAAGGTGGAGATATCCTGCTGGACGGTCAGTCTATCGTTGAAAATAAAAAAGACTTTCACCTAGTTCGCCAAAAGATTGGCATGGTCTTTCAAAGTTATGAACTCTTTCCCCACCTGGATGTCCTACAAAACCTCATCCTAGGTCCTATCAAGGCTCAGGGAAGAGACAAGAAGGAAGTAACGGAAGAAGCTCTGCAACTACTGGAGCGTGTCGGTTTACTAGACAAACAACATAGCTTTGCGCGTCAATTATCTGGTGGACAGAAGCAACGGGTTGCAATTGTCCGTGCTCTCCTCATGCATCCAGAAATCATCCTTTTTGACGAAGTGACTGCTTCGCTGGATCCAGAAATGGTGCGTGAGGTTCTAGAACTTATCAATGATTTAGCTCAAGAAGGTCGCACCATGATTTTAGTAACCCATGAAATGCAGTTTGCTCAAGCTATTGCCGATCGGATTATCTTCCTCGACCAAGGGAAAATCGCTGAAGAAGGAAGGGCTCAAGATTTCTTCACCAATCCGCAAACCAAACGAGCTCAGGAATTTTTAAACGTCTTTGACTTTAGCCAATTTGGCTCATATCTATAAAGGAGATTCTTATGAAACTATTCAAACCACTCTTAACTGTTTTGGCACTTGCCTTTGCTCTTATCTTTGTCACAGCTTGTAGCTCAGGTGGAAATGCTGGCTCATCATCTGGAAAAACGACTGCCAAGGCACGCACTATTGATGAAATCAAAAAAAGCGGTGAACTACGAATCGCCGTATTTGGAGACAAGAAACCGTTTGGCTACGTTGACAATGACGGTTCCTACCAAGGTTACGATATCGAACTTGGAAATCAACTGGCTCAAGACCTTGGTGTCAAGGTTAAATACGTTTCAGTAGATGCTGCCAACCGTGCTGAATACTTGATTTCAAACAAGGTGGATATTACCCTTGCCAACTTTACAGTAACTGACGAACGTAAGAAACAAGTTGACTTTGCCCTTCCATACATGAAAGTCTCTCTTGGTGTTGTATCACCTAAGACTGGTCACATTACAGACGTCAAACAACTTGAAGGTAAAACCTTGATTGTCACAAAAGGAACGACTGCTGAGACTTATTTTGAAAAGAATCATCCAGAAATCAAACTCCAAAAATACGACCAATACAGTGACTCTTACCAAGCTCTTCTTGACGGACGTGGAGATGCCTTCTCTACTGACAATACTGAAGTTCTAGCTTGGGCGCTTGAAAACAAAGGATTTGAAGTAGGAATTACTTCCCTCGGTGATCCAGATACTATTGCAGCAGCAGTTCAAAAAGGAAACCAAGAATTGCTAGACTTCATCAATAAAGATATTGAAAAATTAGGTAAGGAAAACTTCTTCCACAAGGCCTATGAAAAAACACTTCACCCAACCTACGGTGACGCTGCTAAAGCAGATGACCTAGTTGTTGAAGGTGGAAAAGTCGACTAATACTCTTCGAAAATCTCTTCAAACCACATCAGCTTCACCTTGGATTATATTTGATTTTCATTGAGTATAAGATCCAATAACATCACAAAAAGAAATCAGGTAATCCTAGTGACTACCTGATTTTCTATGTTTTAGGCGTTTTGCCAATTTTCTTGGTCTTCTTTAAATCGTTTTAGAAGGTCGAGGCCTTCTGGTGTGATGTAACCTTCTTCTTGGGCTAGGTGGATGAGTTCACTGTAGTTCGAAAGTGTCACAAGTTTGACACCTGCGTCTGAGAAGTTCTTATCTGCTTTTGGCAATTGGTAGCTGAAAATCGCTACAACTCCAAGCACATCTGCTCCTTCTCGTTTAGCAGCTGCTACTGCTTCAAGAACAGAACCACCTGTTGAAATAAGATCTTCAACCACTACCATTTTTTGACCCTGAGCTACGCGTCCTTCGATTTGATTACCAGCACCGTGGTCTTTTGGTTTGCTACGGATGTAGGCAAATGGCAGATTCATCTTGTCAGCAATAATAGCTCCGTGTGGAATCCCTGCTGTTGCAGTTCCTGCAATCACTTCTACCTTTGGAAAGGCTTCTTTGATAGCTTCCACAAAGCCATTTTCAATTAAGGTACGAGTTTCTGGATAGGCTAGTGTCACACGATTATCCGTGTAAATTGGTGACTTGATACCAGATGCCCAAGTGAAAGGATCCTCTGGTTTGAGGTAAACGGCTTGAATCTTCAAGAGGTGGCTAGCGATATCTTTAGCAAGTGTCATGGTGTTCTCCTTTTATTTTTCTAATCTAGTTCTTTAATTCCAGTCCTGTGTCCATTCATTCTTGATGGCATGATAAGCTACAACAGGATTCTCAGCTTGGGTAATGGGACGTCCCACTACGATATAGTCACTACCGATTTGATAGGCATCAGCAGGTGTCATCACGCGTTTTTGGTCTCCAACTGCAGCACCTGCTGGACGAATGCCCGGTGTCAGACAGATAAAATCTGGATTGGTGGCCTGCTTGATGAGTTGCACTTCCTGAGCCGAGCAAACAACACCATCTAATCCCGCTTCAGCCGTCTTCTTAGCATAATGAATCACTGACTCCTGCAGACTGGTTTGGATATTTTGAAAATCCTTCATCTGAGCTTCTGAGGTTGATGTGAGCTGAGTGACAGCGATCAATTTGGCTTGACTTCCAAGACCTTCACGCGCAGCCTTCATCATCTCTACACCCCCAGCAGCATGAACATTTGTCATATCCACACCAAGCTGAGACAGGACCTTCATAGCTGATTTGACTGTATTGGGAATGTCATGCAGCTTGAGATCCAAAAAGACACTGTGCCCCAGGCCTTTCAAGTAAGACACAATCTCAGGCCCCGTTGCGTAATAAAGCTCCATCCCTACCTTAAGATAAAGGCTTTCTTCTGCTGGAAAAAGAGCTAAGAATTCCTTGACCGCCTCAAAACTAGGAAAATCAAGAGCAATGACTGGACGATGTTCTCGCATAGGTTTCTCCTTTTACCTTTGCTAGTGAGAGAGTCTGGCCACAAGAAGCCACGAAAAAAGGAACCTGCCAACAGCAAGGTTCCACGAAAAATGGGTAGTCTCCACCCTTTCACCGTCTAACCTTAGCTGCCTCTCTGGACTGCTTTAAAGGTTTTTTACTATTCTATTATTTCTACTAGAACTTGTCAAGTAAAAACATGGTCACTAAAGAGCTATAGGAGAAAAGCTAAACCTAGCGACGCGATGAACGCTGGGTCGTTTGGTTTTGATTGCTCTCTTCCTCCAGCTTTTTCTTCTCTTCTTCCAATTTATTCTTTTGTTCTTCTAGCTTTTTCTTCTCAGCTTCCTTAGCCTCTTGTTTGGCTTTTTCCTCAGCCTCCATAATTAATTTATCCGCCACAGTGTAACTGTAAATTCCAGCTTCCATGTCAATCACACTTGGTTCTGACAATTGAGGTTTAATCTTACTGTAATAAGGCAGTTTCTTACTCATTTCAGAAAGAGGAACCAAAACTTCGTCCGAATCATTCATAGTCAATCGAATTAAATCTGATGTGACCTTGCTTGGGGCTAATTCCACCTTCTGGATAGCCGCCTTGAGTTCTGGACTAATTTGAGCAAGTTCTGACGTAAAGGTCTTGATTTGTTCGCTGTCATTAAAGAGAACTGATATATAAGTTTCTGGCAGACTGACCAAACTGACCGAACTGGTCTCGAGCTGACCGCTTGAAAGGATTGGATAATGACTTTCTCCAGAAACATAGTAGGCCACAATATCATATTCCTTAACCTTGATAGTAAACTTGGTTGGAAATTGATAGACAAGCTGAGCTGATTCAACCCAATAGTTAGACTTGATCTGCTCTTCATATTTTGCCTTGTCTAGCAGAAGGTTAATCGTATAATCCGAATCCTGAATGCCTGAAGCCTGTCGAATATCATCAGCTGTAGTTTGCACTGTTCCCTCAACACGAATATCCTTCATGGTCGCATAAGGACTGAGCAAATAAGCAGAGACAACCAATAAAAGCAGACTGAGAAACAAAATCGAGATAGCCCGCCAGATATGAACTCCTGGAATTTTCGGTTTGACCGGTTTTTCCTTTACAGGCTTTTTACCTGCCTTTTTATCCTCTTTCTTTGTCTCTTTGGACTTTGATTCTTCTTTGGCTACTTCTTTTTTGACGTCTTCTGACTCTTCTACTTTTTCTTCAGACTCTTTCTTAGCTGATTTTGAGTCTTTTGAATCAGATTCACTCTCTTGCTCCTCGGTTGCATCTGACTTTTCAGATTTTGAAGCCATTCGAGCCTGTCTTTCCTTTTCCTTCTCCTCAGCTAGGGCCGCCTCTTCCTCAGCCTTCTTTTTTAGATATTCTTGGTTTCGTTTCTGCCATTCTGATAACTCTTTAAATTCTTCGAGGATTTCTTTGCCCTCATTTTTCTTATCTTTTGACATTTACTTTCCTTATGATAAATCTTTTTTCAATAGTTGATAAAAATCTGCTAGAGATTTCAATTCCTTTGAAGCCTTCATCTTGGCTTGATAGTCTTCCTTGTGACTTAGTAAGTGAGAAAGCTTCTCTTCCAAACTATCCAAGGTCAAATCGCTTTCTTGAAGCTCTTCTGCATAGCCTTTTTTTACAAAGTAAGCTGCATTCTCAATCTGGTCTCCACGACTAGCTTCACGACCAAGTGGCACAATAACATGTAATTTTGCCATGGCCAAGAGCTCAAAAATCGTATTGGCACCACCTCGTGTCACAACAATATCCGCCAATTCCATCAAGGGTTGATAGAGATTGGTCACATAATCAACACGAAAAAGATTTTGGCTCAACTCGTTCAGGCTAGAATCTCCAGTTAGATTGATAATATTGTAGCGCTCTGTCAGTTCTTTCTTATGGTCTGTCACCAATTGGTTAAAGACACGAGCCCCTGCAGAACCACCGACAAACAATACAGTTGGCAATTTAGGATTAAAGTGGGTTTGAATATCCACCAATTCATCCGGTTCTGGATTTTTTTGGTCTGAAACCTTGGTCACTGCTCCCACATGCTCGACCTTAGCCAAACTCGAAGCTTGCTCAAAGGTTGAGTACATCTTAGTTGCAAACTTATAGGCAATTTTATTTGCCAAGCCCATAGACAGGTCAGATTCATGAATAAAGACTGGCACTCCTGACACACGGGCAGCGATAACAGGCGGTACTGAGACAAAGCCTCCCTTTGAAAAAAGAGCCTGTGGACGAAGTCGTAACATGATAAAGAGCGACTGGACAATTCCCCAGCCAACTTTAAAGACATCCAGCATATTTTGCCAAGAGAAATAGCGACGCAATTTCCCAGTCGCAACGGAGTGGAAGGTGACATCTAGACCTGACTTGAGGATTTCTTGGTGCTCGATGCCACGTTTATCTCCGATATAGTGGACTTCCCAGCCATCTTCGATGAACTTGGGCATTAACAAAAGGTTGAGGGTCACGTGTCCAACCGTCCCCCCACCTGTAAAGACAATTTTCTTCATATTATTCCTTTAACTCCGCTACTGTGTCGATAAAGAGGTCGCCACGTACTTCAAAGTTAGCATACATATCCCAGCTGGCATTGGCAGGACTGAGAAGGACTACATCTCCTTGAGTCGCAAGTTCATAGGCCTTGCGGGTCGCATCTGCAATATCAGTCGCATCTACATATGCCACACCAGCCTTATCTGCTGCCCGTTTGACACGTTCTGCAGACTGACCGAGGATGACCATCTTCTTAAGTCCAGTAATATCTGGTACCAATTCGTCAAACTCATTGCCACGGTCCAAACCACCTGCAATCAAAATGACCTTGCTGTTGTCAAATCCTGACAAGGCTTTTTGAGTAGCCAAGATATTAGTTGACTTGCTATCATTATAGAATTTGACACCCTTGATTTCATCCACAAATTGGAGACGGTGTTTGACACCACCAAAGGCTGAGAGAGTTTCTTTGATGGTTTGGTTATCAACACCACGAAGCTTGGCTACAGCAATAGTCGCAAGCGCATTTTCTACATTGTGGCTACCTGGAACTCCGATTTCATTCGCTGCCATGACTACTTCACCACGGAAGTAGAGTTGACCATCTTCCAAATAAGCTCCATCAACCTTTTCCTGTGTTGAGAATGGTACAACTGTAGCTTGTGTTTTTCTTGCCAATTCTTTTGCCAAGTCTTGGTTAAAGTTCAAGACAAGGAAATCAGCCGCTGTCATCTTGTTCTGGATATTCCACTTGGCTGCCACATATTCCTCAAAAGAACCATGATAATCGATATGAGTTGGCATGAGGTTGGTAATAACTGCAATCTCAGGATGGAATTCTTGAACACCCATGAGTTGGAAAGAAGAAAGTTCCATAACAAGAGTGTCCTTATCTGTCGCAGTTTGAGCCACTTGACTGGCAGGATAGCCGATATTTCCTGATAAGAGACCATGTTGTCCAGCAGCAGTCAAAACTTCCCCAATCATCGTCGTTGTGGTTGTTTTACCGTTCGAACCTGTGATACCGATAATTGGCGCTTCTGAAATCAAGTAAGCCAATTCCACCTCAGTCAAGACTGGAATCCCCTTGGCCAAAGCCTTTTCAATCATGGGATTACTGTATGGAATACCTGGATTTTTCACCATAAGGGCAAACTCTTCATCCAAGAGTTCCAAAGGATGGCCACCTGTAATGACCTTGATTCCTTCTTCCAACAAACTTTGGGCAGCTGGATTGTCCTCGAATGGTTTCCCGTCATTTACTGTCACAATAGCACCTAGTTTGTCCAACAAACGAGCTGCAGATTCACCAGACTTGGCCAAACCTAAAACAAGGACTTTCTTATTTTTAAATTGATCTATTACTTTCATGTCTCGAACTCCATTTCTACTCTTACTATTTTACCATTTTTATGGAAATAATTCTAAACGAAAATGCTCATATTCAGCATTCTAACAAGCAAAAAGAGAGCCAAAACTCTCTTTTTATCTTCTTTTACTTTTATGGACCGACATGAGGGTAATATCTCGCAAGCTAAAATATGCTAGAAAGAGCATAGCGACTGCGATGAAGAATTCTGTCGGTAGCTGAAAGATTTGCAAAACTGACAACATCAGCAAAATCAAGAGTGCTACGAAAGCAAAGACGACAAGGACGATGTTGACTGTCCCTTTAATGCTTTGTGGTGTCGCAAATACATAGAGTAGTAATAAGAGGAGTCCTATGATTAAATAAACCATCTTTATCTCTTTCTAGCTCTTATTCAGCTGATTTTTTCTTCTTGTTAGCTTTCTCACGCTCTGCTTTGTTAAGGATTTGTTTACGCAAACGGATAGACTCAGGCGTTACTTCCATGTACTCATCGTCGTTCAAGAACTCAAGAGACTCTTCAAGGGTCAAGATACGAGGGGTCTTGATAACAGCTGTTTGGTCCTTAGTAGCTGAACGGACGTTGGTCATTTGTTTTGCCTTAGTGATGTTAACTGTCAAGTCATTTTCACGAGAGTTTTCACCGATGATCATTCCTTCATAAACCTCAGTACCTGGGTTGACAAAGATCGTACCACGTTCTTCGATAGACATGATTGAGTAAGTTGTAGCCTTACCAGCATCGATAGAAACAAGGGCACCACGGTGACGTCCACCAATTTCACCTGGAATCAATGGCAAGTATTGGTCGAAGGTATGGTTCATGATACCGTAACCACGAGTCATTGACAAGAACTCAGTTGAATAACCAATTAACCCACGCGCTGGAACAAGGAAGACCAAACGAGTTTGACCATTACCAGTTGAAATCATATCCAACATTTCACCTTTACGTTCAGAAAGGCTTTGGATAACAGATCCTTGGTATTCTTCTGGAGTGTCGATTTGAACACGTTCAAATGGCTCACATTTAACACCGTCTATTTCTTTGACGATAACTTCTGGACGAGATACTTGAAGTTCATAGCCCTCACGACGCATTGTTTCGATAAGGATTGACAAGTGCAATTCTCCACGACCTGAAACAGTCCATTTATCTGGTGAATCAGTTGGGTCAACACGAAGGGAAACGTCTGTTTGCAATTCGGCCTGCAAGCGTTCTTCTACCTTACGAGAAGTCACCCATTTACCTTCTTTACCAGCAAATGGTGAGTTGTTGACCAAGAAAGTCATTTGAAGAGTTGGCTCATCGATGTGTAGGATTGGAAGAGCTTCAATTGCATCTGTCGGAGTAATGGTTTCGCCGACAAAGATGTCTTCCATACCTGAAACGGCAATCAAATCACCTGCTTTGGCTTCTTGGATTTCACGACGTTCCAAACCAAAGAAACCGAAGAGTTTTGTAACACGGAAGTTTTTAGTTGTGCCGTCAAGTTTAGAAAGGGTAACTTGGTCCCCAACCTTAACAGTACCACGGAAGACACGACCGATACCGATACGGCCAACGAAGTCGTTGTAGTCCAAAAGTGACACTTGGAACTGCAAAGGCTCATCTGAGTTATCTACTGGAGCTGGGATATGGTCGATAATCGTGTCAAAGATTGGTGCCATAGTCGCTTCTTGGTCAGCTGGATCATCTGACAATGAAGAAGTTCCGTTGATAGCTGAAGCATACACCACTGGGAAATCAAGCTGGTCGTCATCTGCACCAAGCTCGATGAAAAGTTCCAAGACTTCGTCCACTACTTCTGCTGGACGAGCTGATGGTTTATCGATTTTATTGACAACCACGATTGGGACAAGGTCTTGTTCCAAAGCTTTTTTCAATACGAAACGAGTCTGTGGCATTGTTCCTTCGTAGGCATCTACGACCAAGACAACACCGTCAACCATTTTCATGATACGCTCAACTTCTCCACCGAAGTCCGCGTGTCCTGGTGTGTCCATAATATTGATACGAGTTCCGTTGTAGGCAACGGCAGTATTTTTAGCAAGGATGGTAATTCCACGCTCTTTTTCGATATCGTTTGAATCCATAGCACGCTCTGCCAATTCAGTACGTGCATCAAGCGTTTCTGATTGTTTCAATAATTCGTCAACGAGGGTTGTTTTACCGTGGTCAACGTGGGCGATAATCGCAATGTTACGGATATCTTCTCTTAATTTTGTCATGATTTCCTCTATAATATTCAAAATTTATTTTCTAACTGAACGATTATACCATAATTTCAAGTAAATAACATAATTCAAGCAAGTGTAAATGTTTTCACTCTGCTTTTCTTTTCACGTCAAGCCTTTTCAAAGCAAGCGACTTATGATAAGATAGGCACAGTATGCGTTTAGATAATTTATTAGCTCAAGAAAAAATCAGCCGAAAGGCCATGAAGCAAGCCTTACTCAAAGGAGAAATTCTCGTCGATGGTTGCCCAGCCCGCTCCCTAGCTCAAAATATCGATACAGGACTACAAGAACTCCTTTTTCAGGACCGAATCATTCAAGGCTATGAACACACCTATCTGATGCTTCATAAGCCAGCTGGTGTCGTTACAGCCAACAAAGACAGGGAGCTTCCAACCGTCATAGATCTCCTTCCGCCTGACATCCAGTCTGACAAGCTCTATGCCGTCGGTCGACTGGATCGAGATACGACGGGACTCCTCCTCTTGACCGATAACGGTCCCTTGGGCTTTCAGCTCCTCCATCCCCAATATCATGTAGATAAGACTTATCAAGTTGAGGTTAATGGGCTCCTGACACCTGACCATATCCAAGCCTTTCAAAAGGGAATTGTCTTTTTAGATGGTACTGTCTGTAAACCTGCAAGACTAGAAATTCTATCTGCAAGTCCTGCCCTCAGTCAAGCCTCTATCACCATTTCAGAGGGGAAATTTCATCAAGTCAAAAAAATGTTCCTCTCAGTTGGTGTCAAGGTGACCTCCCTCAAACGAGTTCAGTTCGGTGAGTTTACATTAGACCCAGAACTAGCAGAAGGTCAATACCGTCCCTTAAACCAAGAGGAATTGAAAATCATTAAAAACTACTTAGAGAAAAGTGGATAAAACAAAAAAGCTTTCAAATAAAGCTTTTTTGTTTTACACTACTTAATTCATAAAAAGAATCAATCCTAAAACCCAATTAATTACGGAAACTACAATCCCTACAATAGCTATAATTTTTTCTGTTTTATAGTCTAGTCCAGATTCTTTTTGAAGTGAGTTAGCATACAATAAACTGGTAATACCTAAACCAATACCTCCCAACGGAAATAACAAACCAAGAATAATCGACAAAATACCCACAAAAAGTGGATTTTTCTTTTTTTCTTTCATGTTCTAAGAACTCCTTAAATTTTATACAAATTAATTATACTATAAAACAATAGCTTCATCCTATCATTCGACTAATTTGGAAATAAGGTTAGCTAGTCTTCACTTTTCCATTCCAAGAATCCAAACCATAAGAAAGGATATAAATTTCAGAAAAACCTTGTTTTTTCAAGTAAAGGGCTGCATTTGTGACACGTTGCGCACGTTGGTTTTCGTAAAGAAGGACAGGTTTATCTTTACGAAGGGCTGCAAGACTAGTCTTCAACTGACTTGAAGGAATATTGCGTGCTCCAAGAATATGTTTTCTGTGGAATTCTGCTGGGTCGCGCAAATCAATCAATTGACCCGTACGAATCAAGGCTTCAAACTCCTCATTGTCCACAATTTTAGCCGCACGGCGAATACGAAGATAGTTAAAGCCCATCCACGCCAACATTGCTAGTATAAGTGCCCACAAAATCCAAGTAACCATTAGTTCATTTCTCCATTTTTCTCAATATAATCCAATTCTATCTTGTGCTCTCTGCGAAGAACCGCTTCTGCTTCTAGATAGTCTAATTTGTCCATCAACCCTGCATCGTAAATCCGAGAGAGCTCCAACTTCATCAGTTCAATATCATATAAGCGTTTTCCCATGTAAACAATAATACCAAATCGTTTGAGGAATTGCTGCACATCATAGAATGTTTTCATAAGACTCATTCTAGCAAATTTTTGTGTTTTTTTCAAGAAGAGACTCACACAATGCTCCTGATTTTCCTATCATCTTTGGCGATTCTGACGCAAGTGTGGTACAATAAAAACATGAGAATTCAACAATTACATTATATTATCAAAATCGTCGAAACTGGCTCCATGAATGAGGCAGCCAAGCAACTCTTTATCACTCAGCCAAGTCTTTCCAATGCAGTAAGAGATTTGGAAAATGAAATGGGCATTGAAATCTTTATCCGCAATCCCAAGGGTATCACCTTGACCCGTGATGGGATGGAGTTCCTCTCTTATGCCCGTCAGGTTGTCGAGCAGACCCAGCTTTTGGAAGAACGCTATAAAAATCCTGTCGCCCACCGCGAACTCTTTAGCGTTTCCTCCCAGCATTATGCCTTTGTGGTCAATGCCTTTGTCTCTCTGCTCAAGAAAAGTGATATGGAGAAATACGAGCTCTTCCTTCGTGAAACTCGTACTTGGGAGATTATCGACGACGTCAAGAACTTCCGTAGTGAGGTCGGTGTCCTATTTTTTAACAGCTACAACCGTGATGTTTTAACCAAAATGCTGGATGACAATCACCTGCTGGCTCATCATCTCTTTACCGCCCAACCGCATATCTTTGTCAGCAAGACCAATCCTCTGGCAAAGAAAGACAAGGTCAAACTAGAAGACTTGGAGAACTTCCCTTACCTCAGCTATGATCAAGGAACTCACAACTCCTTCTACTTCTCTGAAGAGATTCTCTCGCAGGAATACCACAAAAAATCTATCGTAGTCAGCGACCGTGCCACCCTCTTTAACCTCTTGATTGGTCTGGATGGATACACGATCGCAACAGGGATTTTGAACAGCAACCTCAACGGAGACAATATCGTTTCTATCCCACTGGATATTGATGATCCTATCGAGCTGGTCTATATCCAGCATGAAAAAACCAGCCTATCCAAGATGGGCGAACGCTTTATCGACTATCTACTAGAAGAAGTCCAGTTTGATAGTTGAGAATAGTATTAAAATGCTAAAAATATATATGGAGACAAAAAATGAAAAAGATTATACTCGCTAGTACAGTTGCCCTATCTATTTTAGGGTACTCTCAAGTAACGGTCCAGGCTCAAGAAAATAAAGCAGAGTCAGTACGAGAAAATGTAACAATTCCTCATTCAAGTACTTCAAAAATCGAAAACCAAGAAAAACCGAAAGAGAATGTTGAAAAAACAGACAATTCTTCTAAAATTGACGATAAAGAAGAAAAAACTCCTGCTACAGAAGAGAAGAAATCTGAAGTAAAAAAAGAAGTAAAAAAAGAAGAAAAAGTCAAAGAAGGTTGGCAGGGAGAAAATAATAACTGGCGCTTTTACGAACACAATAAACCTGTTACCAACTGGAAAAAAATCCAAGGAAAGTGGTACTACTTCAACAAAGATGGAAATCGACTAAGCAATACAACCTTTGATGGTTATGTATTCAATAAAGATGGAGTGATGGCTGAGAACGGTTGGAACTTCATCAATGGAAAGTGGTACTTTGCTAGTTCTTCAGGAAAAATTTCTCAAAATAAATGGGAAAAAATTGCTGATTCTTGGTATTACTTCGCCAAAGATGGAATCATGCTTAGTAATACTACTTTTGACAGCTACTTACTGACTAAAAGTGGTGCTATGGCCGAAAACAAATGGGTTCTCATTGATAAATATTGGTACTTCGCTAATTCTTCTGGAAAAATTTCTCAAAATAAATGGGAAAAAATTAACGGTATTTGGTACTATTTTGACAAAACAGGTATCATGTCCAGTAACCAATGGCAAGGTAATTATTATTTAAAATCAAGTGGAGCCATGGCTGATAATGAATGGATATTTGATAAAAACTATAACAGCTGGTTCTTTTTGAAGCGTGGTGGAATGTATGCATCAAAAGAATGGATTGGAGCTTATTACCTCAAAGCCGGTGGTTATATGGCTAAGAATGAATGGATATTTGATAAGTACTATAATTCTTGGTATTATCTAAAAGAAAACGGGCAATACGTCACTAATATTTATAAAATCTCCGGAAAAGATCATATCTTTAAAAATGATGGTAGATGGGTTAGTGAAGTTCCTGAGGGTTTTAAAAAAGGCCAATACAGTAAAACTATCTTTTTAGATCCTGGGCATGGGGGAAGAGACTCAGGTGCATACTATTACAATGTCGCTGAAAAAGACCTCAACATGCAGGTGTATCGTAAATTACGCAAAAAGTTAGAAGAACTTGGCTACAAAGTTCTCACTTCACGTGATAGTGATATTGATGTAGATTTTGTTACAGAACGTTCTCGTATGGTTAACAAGACTAACTCTGATATCTTTATTAGTATTCACTTCAATGCGACTGGTAGCGCCTACTCTAGAGCTAGCGGTATTCAAACCTATTCCTATAGTGATGATCCTGATTATCCAAGTAAAATCAACCCATACTGGCATAACCATCCTGACCGTATGAGTGAGAGCAAGCGTCTTGCAGCCGCTATCCACTCTTCATTGTTAGCTGAAACTGGTGCTAAAGATGCTGGTTTATTGGAAAGAAGCTTTGCCGTTCTTCGAGAAACTGCTAAACCAGCCGTCCTCCTAGAGCTAGGTTATATAGATAATTTCGCTGAAAATCAACAGATTCGAGATAGCCACTATCAAGATAAGCTTGTAGCAGGTATCGTGAAAGGAATTCAAAAATATTACGCTGGTAAGTAAAAAAGGGTCTCGAGAAATCTCGAGGCCTTTTCTATTTGTCTTCTTTTGTATCTTTATCAGGAAAGAGGTATCCAATACCAATGCAAGCTAGTACGCCCGCTCCAATTACCAAGCCACTTGAAATTGGCAAAAGGTCTAAAATTGCATTTGCAATGATAAAAGCAATAATTAAACACATCAGACTAGCCTTGTAGTCTTTTTTCAAAAAATTCTCTAGAGTGAAAAAGAGGAACAGTCCTACCGGAATCAGTGACCATAGGTTGACATCCAAACTTGGCCATCCAACAGAAGCAAAATACAAAACCAAAGCTGAAACTAGCAAGAATCCAATACCTAATAATTTTTTCATTTTTATCTCCAATTTCTTTTTTAGGAACTTGAGTTATCTGATATCGACCCTTCACGTCCCTTACAAAAATCATTATAGCAGAGGTCAGTTTCAAGAACAAGTTCTTTTGCCTATCTGGTCTCTATATCAGTCTAAGTGGTTGAAGTGTTAAGATAAAAGAAAAGAAGCCCTAATGAGCTTCTTCATTCTAGCGATTGCAACAGTATTTCTGAACTAAAACAATCGAAAATTAGATTCTAAACTAGTTTTTCTAGTTCGTATTTTTCTTTTCCTTAGATTCTAGAGAAGTTTTGATTGCTTCGCGTTCAGCCTGTAGTTGAGCTAAATGCTTCTCCTCTTCCTCAAGTTTACTAGTATCTGGTTTTACACGATAGTAAACATCTTCTGGTCTTGACAACATCGCTTCATACTGCTGTCCTGCAAACAGTCTCTCTTCGTCATGATTGCTTTTATCTGTTAGTTTTCCATCATCACCTGGTTTCATGACAACTCCACTTGGTACGGCAACTACCACAAATCCTCCAGCGATAGAACCTTTAGTGTGTGCACTTAGACTTTCAATTTCTTTAAATTTGGAATCTGAACTTCGATTTTTCAGATGAGAGTAACTATTGTCCAATTCAACAGTATATTCAAATTTTTGACCATCTCTAAAACTAGTTATATAAATTTCACCAGATTCATTAATGATATATTCATTGCCCGACGGTGTACGCCATGTGCCTTTCAAACTAGATAAATCATTATTTCTTAGTGCTTCAATATCCAGTTTCGGAACTGCAGTTTCTTCTTTTAGCTTGCTAACTACCTTCTCTGACTCAGAGACCTTGCTATCTAAACTGGTTAGCTGTTCCTTGAGTTTTTGAATCTCCTCTTCTTTCTTCTTCTCATTCTCAGACGCTTTCGAAGTATCTATCTCTTCTTTACTTGTGTTCTCTTTTTTAGCAACTGAAGAAATGGCTTCATTTGACTCTTTCTTTGCGTTAGGTGAGAATAAGAAGATACTTGCTAGGATTGCAACAACCAAAAGACTAATAGCAATGCCAATATAGACTTTTATTTTAAAAAACTTACCTCTAATCTTAGATGGAGAAGAGCCTTTCACTCCCTTCGAGACAGTTGATTTCGGACCATTTTTCTCATCAAAATTTTTCTTAGTCATAGTATTCCTCCCATTTTTCACTATATTTCACCTATATCTTAAACAAATTCGCAAGATTTGTCAGTATCCATGAATGGATGGATTTTCAAAAAAAAACCAATTAACTAACCCTTAAATATTGGCATCAATAGAATCATCCATTAAACTCTATATCGAATTTATTAACATAAATTATACCATAATTTTTAAGAATTTTATATATTTTTATAGTCTAACTATTATAATTAACGGAAGCTATCCTTTCATATTATTCACTTATATTTATAAAAATTCTAATAGGTGTAGTTTCTTATCATACTTCATATAGACTGTACTTCATCAAATAAATCTTGAGTTTTTACTACAATTGTAAAAGCACAATTTTTAATATATAGTTCGATACCGTATTTTGTGAAATTGGTAAAATCCAAAAAATCTTCCTATCTGTAATAAGAAGATTTTTTGTTATCTAAATGAAGTTCATTAATACATTCTAAAAGAGTATAATTATCAACGTAATCTTAAAAATTCAGTATTAAATAGTAATTGTCAGCAAACTGTTTAACCATCACAGTATCTAATCTCAACACATAAACATTTTTTATATAGATTTTGTCTTAATCTTGATCTTTTTTCTTCAATCCAAGAAGTGCTCCTACTATAAACAATATTCCAGCAATAAATGGTGTAAGAACTGCTCTAACTGTTCCGGTTTTTGGCAACCTGTCATAATGGTTAGTATCCGACTTACTATCAATGTTAGTATGTTTATTAGCTATGTTCGCTTGTTCATTAAGATGGACTTCCTTATTATTTTCAAAGTTATTATCAAGAACTGTAGCTTTGACACCCTTAGTTGAATCAGATTTTTGTGAATGATTTGCTCTTTGTAAGTCCTCTTTTCTATGACTTTGATTTAATTGACTAGGATTTGCCTGTGTGTTGTCTTTCTTTTTGGATACATCAAAAGTAGGTTTATTTTCCTCCTCCTTTTTCTCCTCTATTTTCTTGAATACAGGTTTTATAAGGGTATCTTTTGATAAATTAAGAACATAGCCAGTGTCTTTTTTCCCTTCGAAACCAGCAATTTCCCAACCATCAAATTGATAGCCTTTTTCTAATTCCCCCTTATAGACAGGTAAAATGAAATCTTCTTCCGACACTATCGTTGAACTCATTTCTTTTCCATTTTGAATGGTCACAGTTACCATCTGAGGTTTTAATTCACTTACCTCTCCCGTATCTTTGTTTAAAATGAATTCTTTTACGGTTGTATTTCTTGCAAAATCTTTTACAACTATCTTAATGTTTAGTGTCTTATCTGCTATTTGTTTAATATCAGCAAATGATTTGTATTCTTTTCCATTTACATAAATATGTTGTTCTTGAATCTCACCATCGAATCCATTATTTCTTTTATCATTGATATTAAAGACTACAGATTTTCCATCAGCATATTCGATACTAGTATTTCCCTTAGGATCAATCTTTACTTCTGGTTTAACATTATCATATAAAAATTGATAGTGTACTCCAACTGCTTTCGCATTCAAATCGCTATAGCCAGTTTGAAGATAAACATTTCCATCCATGTCTGTTACCTTATCTGGGAATCCGTTTGCTTTATAGTCTTTCATCCCCCAGTCCATGATGTCACCATCTTTAACATTAAGCTTAATGTTAAAATCTCTAGTGTTATCAATGTGTAAATCTCCATAGATTAAATAATTATCTACAACCGATTCATTAACTCTCAACTCCCAGTTAAAACCACCCTTATCAGAAATCTTACCTCTTAAATAAAATTCTGGATTTCGTACATAAATTTTATTAGATTTAGATGGATTAAAGTAGTTCTTGTCCATTGAAAGATTTACTGGTTTTGCATCAATAAATAACGTAGAGCCATCTTCTTTTATAGCTTCTACATTGGACATATCCTCTCCTGTGTACTCTTTACCATCCTTACCAAATAATACCAGTTTAGAAGAATCTGTCACAAGATTTCCATCTTTATCGATTGCTTCCCCTTTATCATTCATTTTAAATGTAAACACTTGATACCTTACAATGTTAAAGCCGTCCAAAGCCGACATTAATACTGATTGAATACTTCTTCCATCTTCAACATTTCTACTATCAGCATAAATTATTTTTTCTGATAAGACTCTTAGATTAGGATTGGCCTTTTGGATTTTTGCTATATCTTCCTGGCTATAAACTCCATTTCCTTCTAACATATCCGTTTTTCCAGGATTATAGGTAGTCACTTTTAGTGCATAGCCTTTTCTTAAAATGATGTTATCCTTTAATAGATATTGTTGTTTTTCTGAATCAGAATAGATTTTACCAGTTTCCATCTCCGTTAAATTGGTTGGTTTATTTTTTGAAAGATCTCCTTCTCCTAATTCTATGACATTCCCATAACTTGATGCATAGGGATATTCCGTTTTAGTTTCCTTATTTTTTTCAGGCATTCTAATTTTAGTCTCAGCTTTTATCTGATCATCATCTTTAACAAAGAATCTCATATCTCCTGCAAAAGCTAACCCATCCACAATATCATTAACATTAGCGTATAAATCAAATGTCATCGTTTTTGAATGCGAATCATACTTGGTCGTTTTGATTTCTATCGATTTATAGTTATTTCCATAATATACCTTGGCACTTTTAGAAACATTACTTATCTTTCCAAGAATTTCAAAGTGTCCATCTTTAGACGGGCTTAGAACACCATAAATTTTTGATTTGATTTCGTCAAGTTTTTCAGTTTCATATTCTAAGGCACTACCATCGTCATAAGCAATGATATTTCCCTTATCATCGTATTTATAATCGTATTCCTCTGTTCTCTTACCAGTTTCACTTGTAAAGTCATCAACTTCTCTAAATTTCTTTTTAATGAGTTTCTTTAAGTCTTTGCTTTCAAAGTCTCTAATTGTTGAAATGGCTTTATTGATAGTAAAGCTAGATTTTTCTTCGGTAGCCTCTTCATTGTCTTGATGATGTTCTACTTCAGTTGTATCTTTTTTAAGACTATCTTCTTTTCTATTTTCTAAATTTTTAAATTTAGATTCGGCAATCTCGCCAAGCTTTTGGTATTTAGATGAATCTTGATCAGGATCTACTAAATAATAGGAAATCATCCCCTTTTCATCAGCATAATCAGCAAATTTAATTCTATGAATCTTTGTGAAATTGCTAGAGCCATCTAGTGCAATGACTTCAATGATTTTTCCTCTTAAATCTCCTGCACCTTTAATTTCATAAATGGTATTTCCATCTTTGTCAAGTTTCCTATTTCTTCCTTGACCCTCACCTGCATAAGTTACTTCAAGATTTTTTTCAACCTCTCCATCTTCATTAACAAGAGCGGCTCCTGCATACCAAACTTCGTTGGCAATCTCGTCAAATTTTTCAGGATGTTCTTTCTGATCTCTCGCAAATAGCGTTTCATTCTTGTATTGCTCTTTTACCTTGTGATAAGTATCCTTTGTGATCAGCTTAATTTTTTCAGGATTTGAAAAATCAATCGAAACAATCTTAGGGGCTGTGTTATCAATTTTTACAGGAATATAGGAAACCTGCCATGGATAATCTTTAGTTAATCTATATTTAAATTTATAGAAATATTGACCTTCTGCAATTGGTTCAAATTGACCTCTTATCTTAGTAGCAGGATCTTTGGTATCCTTGCTTTCTGGTGCATTTTCTTCTCTACCTCTAGGGTTATAAATGAGTCCATCCCATTTCAAGTCACCCCAAACTTTTAGTTTAGAAGATTTGATTCCCTTTGCATCATTTCTTTTAGAGTTTAAAATTCCTTTAATAAAGTGTTCTCTCGAAATGACTTTTAAGTCGATTTGATTTTCTCCCTCTTTATTTGTATTTACTATTGAAATCAATCCTTCTTCTGCACTTCTTAATACAAGTGGAGAAGGTGTTAATCCTCTCTCAAGTTGAGCATCTTGAGGATTTCCATTTGAATCTAAAGGATAAATTTTAGCAATCTTAGAACCACTTGATGATGGTGCGTTGATCCCTTCGTTATTGAAAGCAAATAATTCTGGATTTTGATCTAGGGATGTTGTATTTTTATCTTTTCTATTTTGTATAACTCCTGCTGGATTAAATTTATCTATACCATGTTCTCCACCAATCCCCTTATTTAATGTTCCTGGAATTTTCGGTTTACCATCATCATCATAACCTTCCATTGTTTTTGATTTTGACCCTTCTTCCCAGGCCCATTTATCAAGGATTGGTTCATGGTTCCAATTCCCAGCAAATCCCATTAGAGGCATCGATAAAGAAGGTTGGAAATTTGTTTTCTTCCCATTGGAGTTTAGAGCTTCCATTTCTTCCACTGATTCAAAATGAATAAATGATTCTACAAATTTATTTTTGTTTTTGGCCTCCCCAACATTTATAACCGCATTTAAATCAAAGCTAGAATTTGGTCCTATAGTGAAAGTGTCATGCTCAAATGTGATATTTGCTCCTTTGACTTTTTCTGGGTGAATTTCTGGAACAATTTGCTTCCCATCTGGAGATTTTTCGTCTTTGTATGTTTCATCCAGTTTGAGTCTGTCAGTTAGAGCATCTGTAGTTACGGTTGATGCTGAAACTTTAAAGGTCAAAGGTCTGTTTGATGTATTGTGAAGCTTAATTGTAAAATATTTTTTATCTCCTTTTATTTCTTTAAGAGAAATAGAACCATAAGAGTTTACCAAGCCTTTAGAATCCGTGTTTTTAAAAGTCGCTACGACTTCATTTCTCAAAGCATTGGCCACATTAATTAGCCCTGCCCCCTGTTGTCTAGGTGATGCAAAGTATTGACTTTTTTCTTTCCAAGACGTTGCATCCATCATAGGACGTGCAGTATTTTGTAGGGCTATTTTTGTAAGACTTGTAAGATCTATTTTGTCATCTCCCTTAAGATTTTTCAATACAGGTCTTTCAAGCATTTCCTTTAACTTTGGTCTAATCAAAACAGTAGAAGCTGCCACGATTGGAGTTGCCATACTAGTCCCTGACATATAACCATAAGTTGATTTACCATTAATGACATTGAGAGTGGATTTAATATTTTTACCAGGTGCTGAAACATCCGGTTTTAAAAGTAAATCTGTTCTTGGCCCCCAAGATGTAGACCCTGCTGGGACTATAATATCTTCTTTATACAGTTCTTTGTCGGTGTCAGGTGCAAACTTAAAGTCAATTTCTTTTTCATCACCTACATTCGGTTTATTAGAATTATAGCTTGCCATATCAATTGGATAGTATTGCTCCAATTTATCTTTAAAATCTTCTTTATTATTTCTTTTGACTTTAGTTTTTTTATCAGGGTTAATCATATTCCATAGCTTTACACCATCATCTCCTGAAATTGAGAAAACTTGACTAGTAGTTCCTTCATCCTCCTCATATCCCATAGCTGGGAGCTCTGTCCAATTATCTCTATTGTAGTAATTTACAGTATTTACAACCATAATGGCACGTGCGCCCTTATCCGTTGCTCGTTTAAAAGCATTTTTTAAATCCTTTGTATAAATTCTATCCATTACTGCAATTTTGCCCTTAAGATCCAAACCTATCAAATCTTGGTCTTGACCTTTGCCTATATATACAAATTTCAATTTACTAGGAGCTTTTGAACCATCTTCGTTTGTTATGATTTTATTCTTATCGAAAAAGGCCCCTATATTTCTGTATTTAAAACTTTCTCCTCCAATCTTAACTTTATCAAACTCAACTGTTTGATTTTTAGCAGAAGCAACTGCTATCGCATCTTCATGTGCTGCAGTTCGTGTTACATTTCCAGTGTCGGTCATTTTCAGATTATTATTTGCCACTAAATCCCATGAAGAACTTGAAGCAGAAGTTGCATAGTTACCTGTAGCTACGACCATTGGAATGCCTGCTTTTCTTAACGCTCTAATAGCTTGCCAATATTTCTCACCTACAAGGCCCGTTCCTGTAAAGCCAGATGATACCGAAACAACATCAACATTGTGTTTGATTGAATCTTCAATAGCATGAAACATTGTTTCATCCCCTGCGAAGCCAGATCCTGCGTCAGAGTACATTTTATAAGAGAAGATCTGTGCATTAGGCGCAATTCCATCTATTCCGTTAAAGTTTTTGATATCTTTTTCAGTATCATTTCCCGCAAGAATCCCTGCAATATGCATCCCATGTGGATCAAAATAATCGCTTCCATCATCAGCTTTTTCTACAGTAATTTTACCACCATTATAGTAATTGAAAGCATGAGGAATTTTATCACTCAACCAGAAATTTTTATCCGTACCTTTTAAGTCTTCTTTTTTAAATCTCATTGAGCCTTTAGCATCATCATCGATTCTCATAGCTTTATGTCTATAATCAGTCCCAGTATCAATGTTTGAAATGACCATACCCCGACCATCAAAGTTTTTCCCAAATGGAGCATTGATAGATTTTAGGTAATCGATTGCCTCTTCAACTCCAATTTCTTTTCTAGCATGATTCATCATTGGCTGGACTTTTTGTGACCGTTCAACCGATGAGATACCTTCTATTAGTTTAATTTTGTCCAGATTATCTTTGGTTGTTTCAATAGCGCTACCGTTAAAAATTCTATCATAAGTATATAAGACTTTTGTATTCTTAAGATTTGATAGTTCCTTGATTGCTTTTTCTCCAGATTCTTTATCTTTAAATTCAGCAATATAGACAAGTCTATCTTCTTTTTTGGGACTTTCCGTGTCTTTACTTGCAGATGGGGCTGCGTTATCTCCTTTGTATTGATTGGAATCTTCTTTTTTGATTGTTGCTTTTTCATTGTTAGTTTTATTGTCTATCACAGATTCTTTACTAACAACTTCTTTTTCCTCAATAACTGTTGTTTTCTTCTCTTCAGTATCCTTTGAAGTTTCTATAGCATTATGAATATCTTCATGTTTTTCTTTGTTTTCGTTTTGTTTACCTACTACTACTTTTTCTTTATCAGAGATACTTAAAGCATCTTCAGAACTAGATGTATCTGCTAAGACTACCTCATTAGGGACATATGCTGCTAAAATAACTGCAGCTGTGGTTAATGACAATACTGTACTTTTTTTCATTTTAATTCCTTACATATTTATTTAACTTCCAATAGATAGAAAACTTTAACTTTGCTAGCCTTTGTTATAAAAAGTTTTACTAAGTATTATCTAGGAAATAGAGTGGTACATTTATATATAATTGTTAGCTCTCTGAAAAATAGTATATCAATTAAAAAAATTTAAGTCAAGAAAAATTAAGGGATATTAATTTTATTTTTAATATGTGTTAAAAAAGATATAAAAATTTCGTACTTAACTGAGATACATTATCAGCACATTCACACCATCAAAAATAGTAGCAATCAAGTTGAAGCACTACTAGAATCACAAAAATAGACATAATTGATGCAATAACAATGCTATTTAACAACATAAATAACCGATAAGAACTAGGCTTAACGGTTATTTTCTACATATCTAATTTTGCAAATCTTCAGTCATATATTCACCTGTGACCTAGGCTTTACAAGTGCCTTGCTCTAGCAACTGAGCTAAATCGGCGATTACACTTACAGTATAGCACTCTAAGAATAGGTGTCAAGAAATTTTCATCTCCCTTGAATTGTCAAATTAAGTGCACCTTTCTTAGATATTTACAAATGATTTCATTTCTAAACTAATCCATCGCTATCAGGGTGCTTCTTTATATAAATAGCTGCATAAATCGCATCTACCATAACAGCTGGTAGCGTCAAGGTCAACAAAATTCCCAATAAAACACCAAAAACAATCTGAATATAGCCTGTTAGGAGAGAGGGAATGATTGTTGCCCCAGCAAAAGCTATAGCAACATTATTCCACCATGTTTTCTTTCTATCTTCCTCTTTTACTTGATTAAAAGCCCAGACTTTCCCCTGATTCTTTGGAATATAGTACCAAGCATAGAGGCCACAAGCAAAGATAAAAAGAAACATCATCAATATTACATAAAATGGAGTGAGAGGGGATTGATATATCTCCTTAGCTCCTATAGAACTACCGTCTGAAATAACTATTAGTAAACAAATAAAATTTGTAACTATCACTAAGCTTAACACTGTAAGGGCTATCAAATAATATGTTAAAGTCTTCCAGGCATTTACCAAATAGGGAATAAAGGAAATGATAACACCAAGTATATTCACAACACCGCAAAACAAAGAAAGTCCTTTAAAGATGCCTAGATTGTCTTCATAAGTTCCACCCACATACAGAAAACCAGTTAATGCTAAAGCAATCCATGGATATACCTAAACTGACACCCTGTGTGACCAAAGGACCATGGTATCTTTCTCTTTCTATATCAGTAATCTTTGCTTTATTTTTTCTATTTTTCTTTACCATCAACTCCACTCCTATCGTTTGCAAGCCTTGACCAATTTCATATATATTTTATGAAGACATCCTTAGCTGCATCCGTTACAGAGAAAGGATAACTCTTAAAATAAACTGGGACATCTATAAAACATTTCCAGCATATCCTCTATAAGCTCCTAACATGAAGGATATACTTTTTGACAAATATATTCGTCTGATACATTTCCCAACCCACTCAATACATGCAGTGACTAAATTTTAATTCCACATTTACCATCCAAATATTTCTTCAATAGACTGAATACCTGAAAAAGTCTCTTTTAACACACCTACTTTTATATCTGTATAGACTTTCCCATCAGAGATTGTGGTGAAAAAGAAGGGAGGGGTCAACTCACAATGTCCCTGATAATAGATATAACCCGCTAAGAAGCTTATCCCCTCTTTCACTGACTCATCATCTGGTTCTAAAATTCTAGTTGAAACAGTATTTAAAACTTGAAACAGACTGTGATACAAAAAGTCTTCTGGCAAAGCATCTTCAATATACTCTTCTTCTACTGGGATAAACAGTTCCATCAACACATCTTGATTTTCTTCTAACTTGGAATTAATCGTATAAAAGAAAGGTCCTCGAAGCGTATATCCTGCTTTTCTTACTTCTTCTAAAAAAGCGTTATAAGTGTCCGGCATCTCTTCTTGCGATACTGTATAATACCTTGAGATAACATTTCTATATTGTATATCTTGGTATTCTCCCACGTTTTTAAATATCATCTGAGATCTCCTTAATTGGGATATTCATTTCAACAAAGTGCTGTCCAAATATTGGGAAAATAGACAGAAAAACTGTATCTCCCAGCATTTCTAATCCCTCATCATGAATATACTGCTTCATTTCTTCAATTTTTGGAAGGAAATGTTCATCAAATGGAGTTACCTCAGAGACACACTGCTTAATTGTAAAATGTTCTAGATATTGAAATTCATCATTTCCTTCAATTGGAATGTTTGTCGGAATATAGACCTTAAACGAGGCTTCTCCTGGCTTTCCAAAAGTGCTCAAACATGTTTCAATCGTTGTCGGACCATTTTTATAGACCCCTGTTTCAAATAATAATTTTTCACAACTTTCAATCAAATCTAGAAAAGATTCCATAGGAACTTTTTTCTCTGTATAAGCAATATTGCTGATATCTATTCTAATTAATTTCATTTTATTTCTCCTCTATAAATAAAGTTTTTCGTGCTTTTCTTTTTCCAACCGTTGAATACTCGTGCGTACTCAAGCCAATATAACGGAAGGCATGAAATACCTAATCCTACAATACTAGTAGCAATATATTCCACTGGCAACATAAATAAACGGGCTATAATTGCTAAAATTGCTGCTAATGAAGCAACAATAAGTGGAGGAATGTGTAAGATTGTCTTCCTGAACTCTCCAGATGGTAAGGTCTTAGCTTTAGGGACGATTAACAACTGGTAAATAAAGGTGAGTAGCTGAAAAATAAGGCTCAATCCAATTAACTTCATGAAAATAGACCAGTAGTCATCTCCTAAAAATATAGAACTTCCAAAAAGTAATTCTACATGAGAAATAAGCACAGAACTAGCTGGCACCAATTGCAAAATTTTTGTTTTGGAAAACTTTTGGAATAGCAAGAATATGAACACTAGTAGCACTATATGATAAATAGTAAAACGAAAAACTATCATACTCATATCATGCGACTCCTCTTTGATAAAAAAAGAACCTATAAATATCAGTAAAGAAAATATTACTTCAATTGCAACAGACCGTAGAAAGTCAGAGTTCTTTATAGGACTAGTATCTACAACTGCCATATTTAAAAATTCATAGTACTTTTCTCTCATCCTTTCATCCTATCCTCCTATCCTCCTATCATGAGCTGTGCTATTACTAGCCATTCTAATTAATTTTATTTTATTTCTCCTCTAAAAATAATGTTATTAGTGCTTTTCTTTTTCCATCCTGTGAATACTTGAGTATAACCGAGAATAAAGAACGAGTTCCATGAAATAATCATCCCTACCAATCCGATGATAACATAGATTCCAGATAACATAAAGAATCGTGTTATTAGTACTATTGCTGCTGACATTATTGTTACAATAAGGGTTGGTAAGTGTAACAAATTCTTCTTATGCTCAGTATCTGGCATTTGTTTTACTTTTGAAACAATTGATATTTGATAAAAAAAGTTTATCACCTGAAAAGCAACGCTCAATCCAATGAAAAGAAAGAATATCGATAAATACTGTTCCCCAAAGAATATAGAGCTCAAAAAAAGAAGTTTAAAATGAAGAAAAAGAAACGAAGTCGTCGGAACTGATTGTAATAATTTTGAAGCGGAAAATTTTTGAAACAACAAAAATACAAGCAGTACTATTACCATATGGACAATAGTAACATGAATCAAAAATATACTAAGATTATGCATTTGATTCTTTGTAAATATGGAAACAATCAGTACTACTGAAGTAAATAGAAATTCGACTAAAAATACAAGATAGAAATTCAAATTTCTCACTGGTTTATGACCTGTCATCAGTATATTCAAAAATTCATAATATCTTTCTTTCATCTTATCCTCCTAGCATGATCTATGCTATTACTAGCCATTCTCATTAATTTTATTTTATTTCTCCTCTATAAATAAAGTTATTCGTGCTTTTCTTTTTCCAACCGGTGAATACTCGTGCATACTCAAGCCAATAGTAGGGAAGACAGGCTATGCTCGCTACAACAAGGGAAGTAATTATATATATTCCTGGCAACGTAATTAAATGTGCTATAACTACTACAATCGCTGAAATAAATATGCAAACAACAGAAGGAAGAAATAAAAGATTCTTCCTATACTCACCATGTGGTAATTTCTTAGCTTTAGGGACAATTAACAACTGGTAAACAAGGGTTAGTAACTGAAAAATAAGGCTTAGGCTAATTAAAATCGTGAATACAGACCAGTAGTTCTTACCCCAAAATAGAGAACCCCAGAAGAGAAACTCAACATGAGAAATTAGAATAGAACTAACTGGAATCAATTGCAATAATTTTGATTTGGAAAATTTTTGGAATACCAAAAACATGAACAACGAAACCAATATATGATAGAAAGTGATGTAAAGGATAATCATACTCACATCATGCATCTCACCTTCTCTAAAAATAGACACTATAAATATCAGTAAGGCAAAAATTACCTCCATCGCTACTGACTTTAAAAATTCAGAGTTCTTTATAGGACTAGAATCCACAACCGCTAAATTCAAAAATTCAACATACTTTTTTTTCATCTTATCCTCCTACAATTCCTGCCCACCATTTTTTCAACCCTTTTGAAAATCCAGTGTGTTTATCTAGCGCATTTAAGCCCAAACTAATACCTCCTCCTACTAGCATTGTTATACCACCTATCGCCATAACCGATGCCGTAACAGGAAGAAAAATTGTGGCTGCAGCAGCCCCACCAACAACAGCCAACGTCCCTATTCCCACATTCTTGAGAGTATCAATCGTAACACCTCCAAATTGAGTAGCTATATACTTTTCACTTCCAACTGTCATATTTTTGCTAACAGCAATATCATGTGTTTCTCCCATTCCGTCTACAATATCTACAGCAGAAAATACCACATTTGCAATCGCCATACCTTTACCCAATTTGCCCATATTCTTAAAGCTATCTGATATCTTAATCCCTTCAGTAGGATGTATTGAAAATATGTTTGACAAACCAGCTGTTGCTGAGGAAAGTGCACTATCTTTCCCAGCCTTAATGATATTAGGACGGAAAGGTTGCATCATATCCTCGTACTGACTTCGAATATTTGTTCCCTTATTTGTAGTAATCTTACTGTAATTGTGACGTCGGTTTATACTATTGCGACTGTAAAATTTATCATAGCCTAACAATTTATCTAGCTTTTGCCCAATAGGTGTTGTACCATGATGAAATATTAAATTTCCTTTATTGTCTTTTGTAATTCTAGAACCCAAATACAAAACATTAGCAGCATCTAAAACGGTTGTAGTTTTACTATATAAATCGCTAACTTTGCTATATGGAGAGTCGTTAATTAATCTTAATAGTTCTGGCTTTGCCAATTCTGTTGGATAACGTTTTCCATACTCTGCAATCGCTGCGATATCCTTCTCATCTAATTCGGTTTTGTTTTTAATTTTATCTAAAACATTTTGGTAATTTTGGATCACCTCAGAACGTTTCGTCCACTCACTATTAATATTACTAGCCCAAGGAGCTTGTCCCTCTACTTTAAATGTCCCCTCAAACTTTCCAAAGTCACCTGTGACTTGTTCGAAACCTTGAAAAACTAAGGTCTGTAAGCTTTCTGAATCCGAAAACTGACCACTAGTCGAGCTCGCAAACGACTGCAATTTTTCTAATTTCCTTTGTAACTCATCTCGCTTACTCGTCGCATTTGAGATAACTCCTCGAACATTACTTATATATATAGGATTGACGTCCTTTAGATTATATAAACTATATAAAATAGATTCATAAGTCGAAATGGTTGTATTCTTCGCTTCAATTTGCTGTTGAAGTATCTCCTCATCTAGACTTTCTCCACCGACTTGTGAATAGTAAAGAGTCGGTAGTTCACCGGCTTTTCCTCCTAGACTCTCTGAAAAGAGGATAACTCCTCTAAGTAGGGGAACCATTATATTTTCCGCATA